>CAYHLB010000135.1:0-1693 GCA_964357325.1 Candidatus Woesearchaeota archaeon | reverse complement strand
GATAGAACTGATGTTAATGGGATAAAAGAAGAAGTTATAGATAATCAAGATAAGAAGAAGAATAGCAATAATAACAGATAAAAAATATTTTAATACTAATAATTCTCTTCAAAAACTTCATAATATGCCTGAGAATGCTTACAAGCAGGGCACATTTCAGGGGCATTTTCACTTTCATGAACATAGCCGCAATTTCTACAAATCCATTTAACATTGTGAGATTTTTTAAATACATGGCCTTTTTTAATATTGTCTAATAATTTTCTGTATCTTTTTTCATGTTTTTCTTCTACTTTTGCAATGAATTTAAATGAATTTGCAACTTCATTAAATCCTTCTTCTCTTGCTATTTTTTCAAATTCTTGATAAATCTGAGTCCATTCCATTTCTTCTCCATTTGCAGCTGCAAGTAGATTTTCTTCTGTTGTGCTAATTTTTCCAGCTGGATAGGTTGCAGTTATTTCAACATCTTCTCCTTCAAGATGCTTAAAAAAAACTTTTGCATGCTCTTTTTCATTATCTGCTGTCTCTAAGAATATTGCGCTTATTTGTTCATAACCTTCTTTTTTTGCAACACTTGCAAAGTAAGTATATCTATTTCTTGCCTGGCTTTCACCTGCAAATGCTTTAAGAAGATTTTTTTCAGTTTCACTTCCTTTAATATTGCTCATATTTTTATATGGGTATTGAAGTTTATAAGGTTTGTTGAAAACCGAAGGTTTTCAAAGGTACTAAATTATCTCAATTATTTCTCCAATGTCTGCTTTTAGTGAATAAAGCATTGGAGGTCTATGAGAAACATTCTTATTTATGCCCTGTTCCTTTAATATGTCTAAAGAAAGGATCTTTTTTGCAAAATTTCTTTTATCAAATTCTTTATCAAAAACAATCTCATAAAGCTTTTGTATTTGGCTTATTGTAAATTTTTCTGGAAGCATTGAAAAAGCAACTGTGCTATATTCAAATTTCCATTTTAATCTTTTTAAAGCATAATCTAAAATCTTTTTATGATCAAAAGCTACGATTGGTATTTTATTTATTGAAAAAAAATCAACATCTGAAGTATCTGTTGAAGCATGAATTTTAATTTTTTCTGAATCAATTAGTGCCATATAGACTACTGTAATAACTCTTCCTCTTGAATCTCTTTTTGGTTCTCCAAAAGTATAGAGCTGTTCAAGATAAACATCTTTAACCCCTGTTTCTTCTTCAAGTTCCCTTATTGCTGCTGACTCAAGGGGTTCGTCCATCTTTACAAATCCTCCTGGAAGTGCCCAGGAACCTTTTTGAGGCTCAACTCCTCTTTTTACTAAAAGCACTTTTAATTGTTCATCTTTTATTGTAAAAATAACTATGTCTACTGTAACTGCTGGTTTGGGATAGTCTTTAAATTCCATAGGATGATTCTTTACCTCTTAAAGCGAATAGTTGGAGTTTTACTTGTAAAAATCCATAATGTAAATAAGACATAAAGGTATAAAAAAGCTTTGTTTTATTTTTTAAATCTTATGTATAGTCATTATTTGGATTGCTTATGAGAATCCTTTTTTCTTCTTCTTTTGAAGATAAATTAATTTTTTGGCTGGATATTATTTCTTTAGTAAATTCTTTTCTATATCTGCTTATAATTCCTGAATTTTCGTATTTGTAAACCTCTTTTTCCAAAGTTAGGGTGATTCCTCACCTTATTATT
>CAYHLB010000134.1:0-3705 GCA_964357325.1 Candidatus Woesearchaeota archaeon | reverse complement strand
TATCAATACTTCTTTTTTCTATAAAGAGGAAAAATGAAAAAGCTCATAATCATTCTATTGGCCATAATAATCATAGTAATCATTGCAATTGTATTTCTCTGGATAAATCCCCTAAAATCTCCTCCAACAGGAACATGCAAGGATTTAATAACAAATCCAGGAGATAAAAAAATTAATATTGTCTATCTGACTGACAATGTTGATGAAAAAGAAATAAAAAATTTTACTGACTTTTTTTTAGAAAAAAAACCATTTTCATCAAACAAAGAGAAATTTAATTTTTACTATGCTGGAAAAGCAAATTGTACTCTAATTGAGGATTATGTTCTTTGTTATTCACGAGCTACAATTAGACAATCTTCAATCTGCCCAAATAATTATATAATTGTCCTAACTAATCAAACCAGCGAGGTTAGAAGCAGTGCCTATATTAATCTTATAAGCATAAACATAAATTCTCCCTATGAAGTATTTTTACATGAATTTGGCCATTCATTTGCAAATTTAGCAGATGAATATACTCCTTCAAATATTCCAAGAGGCTCTCAAAATTGCAATAAACAATGTCCTGTATATGGCAATATGCAACCCTGTTTCCTAGGATGCAGTAAAGAAAATTATTACAGGTCAACTGAAAACTCTGTAATGAGGACCCTAGACACAGATAATTTTGGTGAATTAAACAATTTATTAATACAAAAAAACTTAGATAAATATGCATAAAAAAATACTCCTCACAACAGGAATAATCTTCTTAATCTTAGCAATTGCCTTAATAATTAATGCAACTTCTATAGAGGATAAGCATTACCTTGTTGAAATAAGCTATGAAGATGGAGCTTTCAATATTATAAGTAAAACAATTCTAGATGGAAAAGCCTCTTTTATTAATGAAAATAACTATGATTATAAATTCAATGTTTTTTCAAATACAGGAGAAACTGTTTTTGAAACCTCCTTTGACCCGACCCTCTTATTTTCAGATGGAATAAAAGATGGAGAATTAGTAGGAGAAGCAATAATATTAAATGACACAATTTTTTATCTAGAATTACCTTTAGCTGACTCAGGAGCAAAGTTAGAAATATCAAAAGGAGGAACTAAAGTTTTTGAATCTAATTTAAATGAAAATGAAGCAACACCCTGCAGAATCCAATAAAACTAAAAGTCAAGCTAGCCTAATAGCAGTGGTTATTTTAATAGTAATTGTAATTGCAGGAGTCGGAGTTTTAAGCACAATTGTAATAAAAGTAAGCAAATCTCCTCCAACTAATTCCTGTATTTATTACATGGGTTCATCAATTGAAAAAGCCTGTTATTTAAATGAAGAAGAAATAAAGATAATAGTGAATAATGATGTAAAATCAAAGCCAATGGAAAAAATTGGTTTTGCATTCACTCCCTCAAATAGCAAATGGGAATTAACAGGAAAAAAATGTACAGATACCAGAATTGAAGGTAATGATTATAACAACTATTGCAGAATTCTTTCACCAGGAGAAAAAATACCTTATATACTGAACACCTCTGGAATTGAAAAACAAGAGTCAGTAACTGTTTATTTTTCAGCAAATAACACTC
This sequence comes from Candidatus Woesearchaeota archaeon, assembly GCA_964357325.1. Classification (GTDB taxonomy): domain Archaea; phylum Nanobdellota; class Nanobdellia; order Pacearchaeales; family GW2011-AR1; genus ARS1285. Next base: position 2,124 of record CAYHLB010000134.1, on the reverse strand, counting down.
TATGCGAAATAGGAACAAAGAAGATAGAGATAAATTGTTAAAACTTATCAACCCTTAATTACACATTTAATTTACATAACAAACATTTAAAAAACTATTAATTATATTTAATTTAATGCGTGGATAGTTTAATGGTAGAACTACTGGCTTCCAAAAATTTCAATAAAAAGAAAAATGAAGATACCAGTTGATCTGGGTCCGATTCCCAGTCCGCGCATATATTCTTAAAAAATGTATGATTTGAAACTTAGATTTTACTCTTTTAATATCTTTTATTATTAATTACCTATAGCATTTTTCTCTAACTTGGTTTTATAAGTTTTTAATGATAAACAAAAAGACTTATAAAACCACTTTTTCTCAACTATTTATTAAAATGGACAATAATCTAGCATCAGAATCAAGTAGAAAAGATTGGTATGATAGATATTACAAGATATTATTCCTAATTCCAATAGTTCTATTAATAATCTCCCTTGCCTATTTAGGATATTTCTTTAACAAACATGGAGATTTTATGCTAAAAGATGTTTCTCTTTCAGGAGGAACATCTATAACTCTTCAAGGAGACATTAATATAAGAAACTTAGAATCTCAATTAAAATCCAAGTTTCCTGATTTAAGTGTAAGAAGCCTAACTGACATAACAACAGGAAAACCTGTTTCATTTATTTTAGAATCTTCTTCAACACCAGAGCAACTTAAACCAGAAATAGAAAAAGCCTTAGGTTATAAATTAACAGATAAAAATTCAAGTACTGAATTTACAGGCCCATCTTTAAGTAATAGTTTTTATAAACAACTATTATTTGCTCTTTTAATTTCGTTTATTCTCATGTCAATAACAATCTTCATAATTTTTAGAACATTCATTCCAAGTATAGCTGTTATTTTTGCAGTCTTTGGTGATATTGTAATGCCTCTTGCTTTAATTGATTTTTTAGGAATAAGGCTTTCTGCAGCAGGTATTGCAGCCTTTTTAATGTTAGTAGGTTATTCTGTTGATACAGATATTTTGCTTACAACAAGAGCAATAAGAACAAAAGGAAGCTCATTAAATAGTAGAATTTTTAGAGCATTTAAAACAGGTTCATTCATGACCCTCACTGCACTTGTAGCAATACTTCCAGCATTTTTTATAGTTTCAGGTTTGCCAGATTCATTTAGGCAAATCTTTTTTATTTTAGCATTAGGCTTATTTGCTGATTTAATCAATACATGGTTAACAAATGCAAGTATAATTAAATGGTATTGTGAAAGGAAAAAAATACAATGAAATTCCCTAAAACTGCAAAAATTGTAATAGAAAATATTTTTGGAGGAATAGGGAATAAATCAAAATGAAATTCCCTAAACTCTCTTGGAGAATATGGCTTTTAGTCTTAGTACTTTTAGGTTCAGCTCTAATAATCTCTCCAACCTTTGAAACAGGGGTTGTAATAAAGAGCATTGAAAAAAATTCAACAGCCTTTGACCAAGGATTAAAACCAAATATGATAATTCAATCAATTAATGGAAATCCAATAAAAACTTCAGAAGATTACTCAAAAGCAATAAATTCAATTTTTCCTTCAAATAATAAAACTTCTTTAAAAATAAACACAAAAGATTCTGAATTTATTCTCTTTACAAATAAAGCACCTGAAATAACAATTGCAAATATTCCAAAAAGCAAAATAAAAACAGGACTTGATTTAAGCGGTGGAGCAAGAGCCTTAGTAAAAGCAGAAAATAAATCCCTTAATTCAGAAGAATTAAATGACCTAATTTCAGTCACAAGCAATAGGCTGAATGAATTTGGAATAGCAGATGTAACTGTTAAACAAGTTTCAGATCTTTCTGGAAATAATTTTATGTTAATTGAAATAGCAGGAGCAACTCCAACAGATATTGAAGACCTTGTTTCTAAGCAAGGAAAATTTGAAGCAAAAATTGGAAATGATACTGTCTTTATTGGAGGAGAAAAAGATATAACTTATGTTGCAAGAACAGGAGAACAATCTGGAATTTATGAATGTGACATTTATAATGGAGAAGAAGTCTGTTCCTTTAGATTTGCAATAACCTTATGTGAGCAAGCAGCAAAATTACAAGCTTCAATAACAAATAATTTAACAACAGACC
>CAYHLB010000133.1:0-3721 GCA_964357325.1 Candidatus Woesearchaeota archaeon | reverse complement strand
ATCAGAAAAACAATGTACCACCCACACATAAATGTGTGGGTTTGTGATAGGCACTTGTTTTTAGGATGCTCCGAAATTGAAAGCAAGTAAACTACCTCTTCTTAAAAGAAGAGGTTTTCAATTTCGGACATAAGACTATTAAAATCTTCCCAAAAACAACAATTTTAAAACCAAAACACTTTTAAACCAAACCCCTAAATTTCAATAAAAACAATTTAGCCACTACATTTAATAAACAAAAAAACAACATTATAAGAGCTTAAAAAGCGATAATACTCAAAACAACCAGTCAAAAGCATATAATCCAAAACCTATATATAATCTACTATCTTCAATATCCCATAGAATTAAATAACCAAATTAACATATGAAAAAATGGAAACTCTTGATAAAAACACACTTGAAGCAGTAAATGCAAGATACTTGAAGCAAATAAAAAAAGCAAGACAAGAATTAAAGAACAATAGAAAAAATTTTTGGAAAAAAAATCAAGTAAATTTCCTAAATAACATAAAAACCATAATTTCTTTCTTTGAATTTCCAGAAAAATGGACAGTTAATGCAATTGCATCAAGATTTCTAATGGATAGGGAAGTAATGCCCTATGATCCAGATGTTTGGAGTTTTTCAGATGTAATATCTGCAACAGATGACATAGGATATAATATCATTCTATTTTTCAATAGAACTGATTTAGAATTTTTATCAGCACCAGCCATACTTCCACTAGTAGTTCATGAAATAGCCCATGTTTTCCAAGCAGCAAGAGAGCCTGAAAAATATGTAACCTCTTCAATTGATAAAGAACTAAATAAAGAATATGAAAAAGAGGCAGAAGCAGAAGAAAGAAAATTCTCAGATGAATTTAGAAAACAAAATGTTCTAGAAAAAGTTCTATACTGCTATGATAAAAAAGGCTGGAAAGGTGCAAAAAAAATGGTGCAGTTTGCAAGAGAAGATGTAAAAGATGCTTTTGGAGGCGGTTATGATAAAGACCTGACAGAAGAAGAATACAAAATATTTCTAAAAGCAGAAGAAGAAAGGGACATTGAGATATTCATTGATTACTTTATTGATTCCTTAAAAGAAAAAGAAGAAATTCCAATAGCAATGACTGCAGAATAATATTTCATACATTACTGATTAGTAACTCTGTTCTCAATAAAAAATTCTGAATGTATAAAGTATAGAAGATAATTTAATAAATATAGATTCCCTGCTCCTGCTTACCCTTCCTAACTTATATTTTGCACACTAATGATAAAATCACCAAATCCTTGCGGATTTGTACCCACACATAAATGTGTGGGTTTGTACTGGATTTGGTGAGACTGAGTGAAAAAACAAAGCAAAGCTTTGTCCATCACATAAATGTGATGGTTTATTTTTTACTCTGTATCAGAAATTTGAGTCTGCTTGAAAACTGCTCAAATTTCAATTATACTCTTATTTTTGCCGAGAAGCAAAAATAAGCATTTTATTTATCAACTAGCTATATATTTACAAAATTCTTACTAACTTAACATTATTCCTAAAAAGCAAATCTATGAGCTTTAGATAAATTTTCAGACATCACCAAATAAAAATATCTTCTCAATCTTCATAATGTTTTTTAACTCCAAATAACTATTATTTCCATGAGCAATTCAATCAAAACACTAATGTTAAGGGAACATGGAAAAATAAATTCCTTTTTAACAGAATATGAAAGAGACCCTAGTTTAAAAAAATTCAATGATTTTAAATGGGCATTGGAAAAACATTTTTTTGTTGAAGAAAAAGTAATTTTTGATATCTATAACAATTCAAATGACCAAGAAATAGAAGAACTAAATCAATTAATAGTAGAACATAAAGACATGCTCTGGCTTCTCTCTGGAATTGAAGACAATGAAGAAAATAGCACAAGAATATCAATTCTTAAAAAAATTCTTCCAGAGCATGTAAGATTTGAAAATGAAATCTTCTATCCAAGACTTGATGAAGAACTAGATGAAGAAAAAAAGAAATTAATCATAGAAAGATGTTCTGAAATATTTAGGGAATGAAATCATCTCGCCCTTCTTAAATGATTTTATTGAGGTAGAATAATCATGCAGTATTATTACACCCATTCCAGTTTCCTGCAACCGGAGTTTTAAATGCATGCTTATAATTTACCCTAGTATATATATCAGGATTATCCCATGAATAACCGGTCATATAATTTTCACTTATTCTCAAAGAAATGGTTTTTATACCAGAACCTATATTGTTTCCAAAAGAATATATTTTGTCTTTTACATAGATAGTAGTCGGATTCAATTCAAGATTAACATATCCCCTTTCTTTTTTACCATCGTTATCAAAATCTCCATCTACAAAAGAGATTAAAAATTTATATCTAGATATGGCATAATCTGTGTATTTATTGAATACCGGCCCATTTGTTTTTCTTTTTTCATTATAAGTGAAATAACTATTTTGTATTTGAGAAAAACTATCATAAGGACTAGGAACTACCTTGGACCAAGCATCGTGTTCAATTGTTTTATTCAAATTCTCTGTAAATGGTCTTATTCCATTAGATAAAATTATCAAATCAGCATCCCCATCACTATTTGAATTTTTATAATAGACTTTTTTTGTAATATCATCATAAATTGCAACAGTATCAATCCCATCATTATCCCAATCTCCAGCTAGAGGGTATAAATTAACAAATTTAAAATCTTCTTTATTTATTTTTTGTAATTGATAGAAATGATAGAAATAAGCCTGGTCGACTTTATTTTTATCCCTCATAATCTCCAAATTATCAAAAGTAAATATAATATCTGCATCTCCTTCAGCGTTTGTATTTTTTAAATAAAATTTTCCACTGTCCCATTCAAATAAGCCGACTGTATCAAAACCATCCCCATCCCAGTCGCCTGAAATAGGAATATAATATCCAACAGGAATAATCATTGAAAATGTATAAGTTCTCCGCCAAACATCAGAGCTCACATTAAATGTTTCAGGATTTTTAAAAACAAAATAATTTTTTGGATTTGCTTTTCTTGTTCCAAACTTAAAAATATTATCAGGATTTCCAGAATTAAGATCATTTTTCAGGTGAAAAGTATTTGTCACAGGATCATAAAAGCCAACTCCAGACATACTACAATCATTAGGATCAAAACAAGTTCTTTCTATTAGTGTTTTATCAGCTTCTCTTCCACAATTATTCCCATCCACACAACTCCTTGTCTGCTTATCTCCAACACACTCCCCCCACTCTCCACAAGACCAATTAGAATTGCATATAACATTCAAATAAGGCTTTTTATTTCCAGATAAACCAAAAAAACTAAGATAATCATTTCCTTTTGCAGAAACCCGGTTTCCACTAAAAGAAACATCCATGACATTCTTTTCATTATCCAGTAACTCCCTTAAATACAAACTTACATCAAAACAATAAGGTCTATTTTTCTTTAAATCTTTCATATTCTTGTTTATTATAATTTCACCATTATTATCACCCTTACAGGCATACTCTGCCTCTTTCCTTAAACTAACATTAAAAACAACTACAGGCTGGTCTGTATCTTTAACAAAACAAACTTCAGCAGAACTAAATTTCTGCCCAGTATATTTCAAAATATCAAACTCAATAACAGAAGAATAATTAAGCTTTTTCTTATCCTTTCCAAGATAAATTTTCCCTGCATTTCCATCTTTAGAACAACTATCTCCG
>CAYHLB010000132.1:0-3796 GCA_964357325.1 Candidatus Woesearchaeota archaeon | reverse complement strand
GACTTCAATTTCATTTGGATTAATTATCCAAGAATCAGTATCTACAATGTAAATAATTTTTATATTTATATGATTTGTTATTGAAACCCTATTTCCAACATGAAGGCTCATGGATTTTGCTGTTTTCTCATGAATCATGCAAACTGGCCTTCCAGTTAAGAACCTCAATTTTTTTATTTTTAATTTCATCCCTTATATTCCTTCTGTGACATGCTTTCTATAAATTTCTAGTATTAATAAAATATATGCCAGTATTAAAGGCCCAATTATTAATCCTAGGAAACCAAATGCCAATAAACCTCCAAGCATACCTACTAACACAATACCTGTATTTATTTGAGTTTTCTTTGACACAATAAGGGTTTTTATTACATTGTCTATTAAACTGACAAAAAAAGTTCCGTAAATCAAAAGTCCTATTGCTGCATTTGTATTTCCAGAAGCAAATAAATAAATTACAACTGGCAACCATATTAACCATGCTCCTAAAATTGGAATTATTGCAAGAATTGATGTTAAGAAAGTTAGAAGGATTACATTTGGAACTCCAAATATAAAATAACCCAGTCCTGCAAAAAGTCCTTGAACAATTCCTGTTAAAACATGACCTATTAAAACTGAATTTGTTATATCCTTGAATTGTTTTAAAAATCTATCTTCAGTTTCTTTTTCTAATGGGGAAAATGATTTAAAGTATTCTATTGCTTTATTTCCATCCTTGAGAGCAAAAAAGAAAGTGAAAATAGTTACTGCTGTTTGAAGGAGAATATTTGGAAGATTAGAAACCATATTTGTGATACTTTTTAAATAAAATGCTATTAGATTTGTAAGATGACTGCTTAATGAGCTTATCATTGTTTCAGATATCCCGGATGTTGAAATAAAACTTGGAACTATTTTTCTTATTAAATCAACTGTGTCTAGTTTCTGAAACAAAAGATAAAAATCAATCACTTGATTAAAAAGTGTTCCGAAAAATAAAATGACCGATACTATTAAAATTATTAAAAGAGAGATGCATACAAATACTGCAGAGACTATTTCATTTTTAATTCTTTTAAGAAGAAATTTATAAAGTGGATAGAAAATATAGGCTAATAAAATACCATAGATTATTGAATAAGCTATAGGATAAATTATTACTGCAGCAAGTATAAAAAGCACTAATGTTAAAACATAATTAATTAAATCTTTTGAACGATGTTTATCTATCATAATTATAGGTGATAAGGAGTATTTATAAAATTTGCTGAAATCTGTGATTTTTGGCATTTTAAGTAGTAAAAATAGAAATGTTATACTTAGACCTTCTTTTTAGAGATAATTGGTGATTAAACTAAGAAGATTTATAAACAAATAAAACAAAAATATATTATGGACTCGTTTATAAAGAAGATACTCGAAGGAAAAAAAGATGAATTTGTGCATATACAATTTCAAAAATTTTCTAGAGGAGTCTTTAATGATAGAGCAATGATTCGGTTTAAGGATTCTGGTGGAAAATTTAGAATCGATACTACTGCTGAATATGCAAGAGAACTTGTTAGGGCAATGGGTGAAAAATTAGGAAATAATAAAACTCATGTTACAGGAGCGCTTGTTTCTGCACTTGATTTAGAGGGCATTAAATATGAAGAAAGGAAAATGGCAATGGGTGTTAGAAAATATATGATTAATAGAGAAATGAGTGGAAAAGAACTTGTTGAAATATGTGATAAAGCATTGAAGGCATTTATTGGACTTTCATTTAATGTTGGAGAAGATGAGTTAAAGATAAAAGATAAGTCTCCAAAATCTGCAAAAGGGGCTGGTTCATCTAAAAAAGATGAAGATTTAAAGATTGATTTTTGCAAATTAAAGACAAAAGATAGAGATTTAGTATCTGGCTTGGTTTTTGATAAAGAAGTTCATGGAGCTAAGAGGGTTGAAATAAAACATGATTTTCTTATTGAAGATATTGTTGTTCCAAATGAATTAAAAAATGAAAAGGATTTTGCAATTGTCAGGGAAAAGGCATTTAGAAAGGGCAAGATAATAAGGTATGTTAATATTGATGGCAATAGCATAAAAAAAGAAATTGGTTTTGAGGCTTAGGTACCTCAAATAAAGAGATAGTTCTTGAGAGGAAAGGTATTTGTGAAGGAGTATTTATCCTTAATACTCGAGATTATACATAAACTAAAGTAATTAAAGAAGATTTAATTTATTTACATTTTCAAAACATTTAAATACTTTAAATATCTAAATATATAATGGCAACAATCACTATTAATGTGGATGATAAAATTAATAAAGAATTTAGACAAATGGTAAAATCATTATTTGGAGAAGGAAAAGGCATATTAGGAAAAGCAATAGAAGAAGCTATAAAGAAATGGATTTTTGACCAAAACCAAAAAGAAATTGCAGAGAGACAGATTGGTCTTATGAAAAAGGGTTTATGGGCGAGTAAGAACTATAAATTTAATAGGAATGAAATTTATGAAAGAGGATAAAATATTTTTAGTTGATACAAATATATTAATCTATGCTTATGAATTAGAGGATAGTACTCGAAAAGAAAAATCTCTAGAATTATTGCAAAAATGTTTTAAAAAAGAAATAGTTCTTGCGATTTCAAATCAAAATCTTGCAGAATTCTCCTTTGTTGCATTAAAAAAATTAAAACTTCCATGTGAAACTGTTAAAAGAATAATAAAAGATATTTCAAATTTCGATGGATTTAAAAAAATAAATTATAAAAGAAAAACTATTTTATCTGCAATTGAAATTCTAGATGAATATAATATGACTTTTTGGGATTCATTATTATCTGCAACAATGATTGAAAGTGAAATTTTCAATATCTATACTGAAAATTCTAAGGATTTTAAAGATCCTAAAATTAATGTTGTGAATATTTTTTGATTAATTTTAGGTGATTAGGGATGTAAATGTTAGGGGGTTTGACTTCTGGTAGGGGTGTAGATATATTTTTATCCAAAACAAGGATTTCTAAATCCTGCATTATCTTCTCTTCTAGGAACAGGCATTAATCTTTCATATCTTCTCTCTAATTGCATTATAGTTTCCATTGCAATTTGCCCATAGGTTTGAGAAAGGTCTTTTGCAACTGACAATAATGCACTTATATCGCTGGATAAATCAGGTCTTGATGGAAACCTTTCTAAAAGGTTTTCAATGCCTGCAAGTATATTTCCATGACTGAGATTATTTTGAGGATTGTATATCATGATGATTTTTATGTGGAAACCTTTATAAACCTTCTTGATATTCAAATTTTAACTAATAGAGATATTGGTGAACTTGGTAAATAGAAATTTACTGATAACACTTGGTTTTAACCAAGAGGTTCAGAAATACATAATTGTTTCTGGATTTGAAATTTTATCTGTTATTAGTGAATTTAACTTATTAGATTTTAACATGAGTAATGGAAAAACAAGACATGGGAGTTTGCAATTCTGGCCTAGCAGCAGGTCACAAAGATTTTTACCATATGTTAGTTGTAATGCTATTTCTTCAAAAGAACATGGACTAATGGGATTTATTGGCTACAAAGTTGGAATGAGAAGTGCGTTTGTTAAGGACAATACCCCTAATTCTTTGACAAAAGGAAAGAGAATTATTATTCCTGTTACAATCATTGAATGTCCTACAATGAAAATTCTTTCAATTAGATTTTATAAATATAATGCGAATAGTATTAAAATATTCATCGGTTATTCTTTATTTTTTGCTGGCTTTCTTCACTTATTTGATGATCAGGATAACCGTACCTTACTTTAGTTTGGAC
>CAYHLB010000131.1:0-3807 GCA_964357325.1 Candidatus Woesearchaeota archaeon | reverse complement strand
CTTGAAGAAATTATTAATATCATTTTTATTTTGCATGATCTTGCTTACTATGAACATTTCTGCAGCAGACAACTATATTCTCAAGGGGCAGGTGTTGGATGAGAGAGGATGGGCATTTCCTTATGTAGGTGTTGGAGTAATTGGATTAAACAGGGGAGCAATAACAGATGAAAATGGGAAATTTGAAATACCTGTTCCTGAAAATAAACAGTATAATATTCGTATAAGCATGGTTGGTTATTCTAAAATAGAAGATTACATTAACCCGGGACAATATAAGGTTTATACTTTAGAAGTTGATCCATTTTTAATGGACGAAGTTGTTGTAACTGGTAAAAAGCCAGAACCAGAAGCTGTAGAACCTAAAGAAACTCTAGAAGTAGATATTATGATGCAACCTTTTCTTTTTTCAAGTGCTCCTTATACAGCACAATCAAGAGCAGGAGCTACTGGAACTTCTGGAAGAACTTTTGGGACTCCTGGATATAAGCCCTGGGAAGAAAATAAAGATGTTAAAAATGTAGGGAATGTTTGCAACAAAGGATGCAATCAAGATTCTTCATGCGAAACAGACAATCCTGTTAAAGATAATCCCTTATTTAATAATCCTAAATTAAAATCTGTTTGCTGGGATGCTTTAGGATTTCATCAGGATTTTTGTCAGGATGAAACTCATGTTGTTGAGTTTGATTGCGGAGGAGCAACAACAAGAACAGGAAGTGTAATAAAAAATTTCTTTTTGAATGCTTTTGCTTTTATAACAGGAAAAATTACTGGTTATGGACTTAAATCTTCAAATTGCAATCAAAAAATAGTTGAATGTCCTGAAGAAACAAGCTGTAAGAAAGGTGTGTGCAAGGGTTTAAGTTTTGAGGATTTTGAAAATGAAGATATTGTCTTGAAAATATTAAATCTTGGCTTGGATAAAAATAGATTGAAGAGCATAATTGAGTTTTATATCAGCTCTGGTGCAACTAAAGAAGAAATAATTAATCATATTTCAGAGAATTTTGTTGATTTAGAAAGCACTCCTGTAGTCCTAAAAATAGATGTTATTGAAAAAATAGAAATTGAGATTAATGAAGTTAAGAATATCTTAAATATTTTAAGCGACCCAAATAAAGATTATAGTGAAAAGGAAAAAATTTTAGGGGATATATATTCAAAAATTAAATATAATGTTTATTCATTTAATAAAACAGGTGTATATGAAAAATATGCAAAATTAAACAGCTGTATCCCTATGTATGCAATATTAGACGCGTCTATTCCTCTTTTAAAAGATGATTTTAAATTAAAAGGTGCTGCTTCAGCAGTTGTAGGAATTGGATTAAGCAAATCAAATGCAGAAAATAATGAAAAAATCATAAATGAATTAGTCCTTTTGTTAAAAAATCCTGATACCAGAAAAGGTGCTGCCTTGTCCTTGTCTTATTTGCCTGAATATCTTGTTATTTCAAAATTAGATTCTGAATCTATAGAATTTTATGTTGAATCTATCAATTATATTCCTCCACAAGAGATAATTGATAATTTTATGTTAAAAATACCACTTTTTTTTGAGATTTATAATAGTGACAAAGTTATAGTTGATTATGCTTCTGGAAAAGTAAGAAGTAGTGCTGAAAGAGCATCAATCTCTTTGGTAACTTATAGATTTATGAAGAAAAATCCTTCTTACAATACTGCAGGAGCTATTGATTATATTTTAAACAAGAGAGAGAAATTTAAAGAGGAAGTAATTTTAGGGCCAAATACTTACTTTATCACTTTTGCACATGAAGATGAAGGAATGCAACCCAAGACAATTAAAGATTTTGTAAAGAAAAGGGGTGTTACTGATATTGTCAGCGAGGACTTAAAAGGTCCTAAAAATAAAGAATTAATAAAGAGTTCTATTATTAACAGCAAAAATAAAGGAAAAACTACTATATGGATAGATGTTCATGGTTTGCCTAATTATGTTTGCTTAGCAGGAGCTGTTCCTGGAACAGACAGTGTATATGGTAAGGAAGATACCTGTAACGGATTTAGGTACAATGAATTTGTAGATATTTTATTACAACGTGGAAATTTAGAAGAAGTGAATTTAATTATAGAATCATGCTTTAGTTATAATTTTGCAGACCAGTTAATTGATGATTTAGAGAGTAAAAAAAGTGAATCTTATCCAACAATAGTCACTGTAAGTAACAAAGGAAAATATGGTGTTATTTCTTTATTCTTGGATTCATTAGATAATTTAAATTTAAAAGATAATGAACATTTGTTAGGAAAGCATATTTATAAAGCAGAAGAATTTAATTTTGGTGAAAAATATAAATTACTTCTAAGACAGGATTTGGTAGTTTTTTTCTCAAAAGAAAAAATAGAAAAACCACTTGAAATATCCCAGAATTATTTGAATCATGAATGCACAAGCGAGGAATGTATAGGAGGAGTTTGTCCTGTCACAACATAAATTTTAAATAACTTTTAGTTTTAATTTAAAGATTTTATATTTATTAAATCAGAAAAATTTACATTCAATAAATCATGTCACATTTTGAAAATATTGAGTTGTGGATGTTATAGTGAAAGACACAAGTAATTTACCATAATTGTATATCTTTCCTTCAATAGTAAATGTGCATTTGGAAAGTTATCAGCGTCCTTTACTATCTGTAAAAAACGAAAAGTTTAAATAGTAACTTAAAGTTTCTATATAGTAACTAGGTGTTAACATGGTAATTTTAACTCAAAAGGAAAAGGAAGCATTGCTTATCTTGTTCAAAGATTTTACTAATTTTTATAATGCCAACTCTATAAGCAAGCTCTTGGATATAAGCCATGTTGGGGCACAGAAGATATTTAAAAGGCTTCTTAAACAAAATTTGCTGATGGACAGAAAGATTGGAAAATCAATAGTCTATAAGCTAAAATTGGAAGATGATTATGTAAGAAAGCTTATTGCTTTTCTTCTAGCAGACGAGGCTAATAGTTTCAAGAGATGGAAAGAAGAGTTTAGAGAACTGTCTAAAAAAGCCAAGATTGTTATATTATATGGCTCTGCAATTAAGAATTATTCCAAGGGATGGAAAGAGGAATTCAAGGAATTATTTAAAAAAGACAGAATAATAATGATATATGGTTCTGTAATAAAAAATTATGTCAAGGCAAATGATATTGATATTATGATAGTTATAAGAAAAGCAGAATATAAAGAAGTAACTAAAATAATAGAAAAAAAACAGAAAATACTCCCTAAAAAAATCCATTCAATTGAACTTACAGCTAATGATCTTTTGCAAAATATTAAACAGAAAAAAAAGTCTGTAATAGACATGGTTAAAAATGCTATTATTCTTTACGGACAAGATAAATACGTAGAGATAATAAAAAATGTCGCAAGCTTCTAAGCAAATTGATTGGTGCCTGAAAAAGGCAAAAAAAGAAATTAAAGATTGCGAAAACCAAGGAAAGAGAATAAAGCATAGGGGTTTGCTCAAAATAAATCCAAATTTAGAAGAAGCTAAGGAACATATTGAAAAAGCAGAGCATGATTTAGAAGTTACAGAATATTTGAAAAAAGGAAATTTTTTAGATATAAGCATAAGCACAGTTTTTTATTCCATGTATCATTGCTTTCTTGTAATTGCCGCAAAATTTGGTTATGAATCAAGCAATCAAACCTGCACTATATCTTTAATAGAATACTTAAAAGAGGATAGTAAAATAATTATTGATTCTCGTTTTATTGATATGTTCAAATATAAAGAAAGTGAAGAAGAAAAGAAAGATAGTATTATTGAAATGAGAGAGGATTAT
>CAYHLB010000130.1:0-3811 GCA_964357325.1 Candidatus Woesearchaeota archaeon | reverse complement strand
ATAATAAAGATTCTCCTGTAATAAATATTTCAAAGGATGATGTAATCCTCTCCAGTTATTATAAAGCAGGGGTTATTTTAGATGGGAAATATATCAAATTATGCACTAGGGGAGATTGTGGAAGTTTAAGAGATAGTAAACTTTATCTTAATGGGGATGATAGAAGCGGGACTATTTATACTGATATTAATTGGGCTGTTGATAAAAGAGTTGGAAGTATTTTAAATGCAAGAGTTGTTATTGATAAAGATATTTTTGCTGGAAGTGGAATTTATAATAAGGTTAAAAATGAGCTTCCTGATTATTCTGATTTAAGAAATTTAGATAATTCTATTTATATTTCAGGAATATTATATCGGGATAAGGAGTATGTTGTTGGTGAAGGTGAAAGGGTTTTTGGAACTAAGTTTAATTATATAAATGATGATAATAGTTTTGGAGAAAAAATAGGGAGTCTTGAAGAAGGAGATGTTACGATTGTTTATATTAATTATGCAATTGGTGATTTTAAGATAAGTGAGGTGCAATTGGAAAGGGTTGGAAGTACATTTAGGGTTTTTGCTACATATAGTGATGGTAATGGAAACTTGCAAACTAAATTAATGGATTGTAATAAGAATGGATGGACTTGGCAAAGTAAATATTTAAATTTAAATAATGTTCGCGAGAGTTTGGCTGCTACTCTGAATGAAAATTGTAAATTTTAGAGGCTAATTAAAATGAGGAAAATTAAGACTCGGTCGAAGAAAGGAAGCTTGCTTTTGGAAAGTGAAACAGTGAAGATAGTCTTGGCTGTTATTTGCATTTTTTTGCTTATTATTCTTGCATATAAACTTTATACTTTATTTATGAAAAAGACTGCGATTGAGATTGCTAGGGAAAATATAGAACAATTAGCTAATAGAATTAATAAACTTGCAGATGGACAGAGTGGAAAATTTACTTTAACAGGGCCTAATGATTGGTATTTGATGTTATTTAATAAGGGAGACTCAATGCCTAGTCAGTGTTCTAGTGCTAATAATTGTCTTTGCATATGCGAATCTCAAACATATGTTGGTTGTGATCAGCAGGGAGTTTGTAAGGCTATTGATATTGATGGGCAGATGAGTTATACTTGCTTTACTTCTAGCATGACTGGACTTGATTATGTTTATAAATGTTTTAAAATAAAAATTCAAGATATTCCTTTAAATAAAAATAATGGGGTTTTGTATATTGGAGATATCAATGCAGTTGGAGAAAATTCAGTTGGAAAAAGATTTTCTGATGTTTTGAAAATATTGGATGAAAATGGTAATTCTGTGGAGTCTTTAATTTTTCAGTATATTGAAAATAAAAATGAAAATCTTAGGTTAAGTACAAAAAAATTAATCAGGAATTATTTGAAAGAAAATGTTGCTGAGATTTATGATTGGGAACTTGAAGTTAGTTTAAATTCCCAAATTGTAGCTGCTTTTATTCAGTCTAGCCCTCCTCTTGGATGGGAAGGACCTTATGTTCCAAAGTTTGAAACTAATTTTGAAAAAGAAATTGAGAATAGTGGTCAGAAGTATTTATTTAAATTTATGTTTAATCTGAATTAGTAATTATGAAAAGAAAATTGATGAGTAAAAGAGCCTTCTTTGAAAAGAACCCTCGGGAAGAAACAGGACTTAAAATGAATAAACGAGCTCAAGAATTAAGTGCAAGCTTTGGTCTTGAATGGTTTATTCAAAATATTGTGATAGTTGTTATATTGATGATAATTCTTGGTTTTGGATTGTTTTTTTTGCTTAGGTGGTTGACAGGGTGAAAAGATTTGATAATGGTTTTTATTGAATAAATGATATTTTGGTAATGTGAAAATTATTTTAAATTCTCATAGATTCGAATTTTTAATATTGGGGAGCTGGGAATTTAAGGTTGTTTAATTTGTAAATATTATTTATTCTATTGCTGCAGCAGCCATTTCCAAAGCGGAATGAGTTTTATTTTAATTTTATTTTCCAATAAGATTTCATCTGATTTTCCATTATAGATTATTATACCCTCTTTTAATTTAAATTTTTTCAAAAAATAAATAAGTGTTTTAATATCTTCTTTTGAAATCTCTGTTTTGTTTTTTATTTCTGCAGGTATAATTTCCTTATTTTTTAAAAAAATAAAATCTATTTCTTTACCATTTTTTCTCCAGTAATTTTTTATATCGATAGTACTTGCTATGATGTTTTCCATTATCTTGTCTTTATCATCTGAATAACAGTAAGCTAAAGTCCACCAATAGGAGTAAATTCTTTGCAATTTTTTTAAAGAAGTTAAGGTACTTGGTCTGAGATTCCTGACTTTTTTTATTAAATATGAAAATTCCAAGTAATAAATATGTTTTATAAGGGTTTTTTTGCTGATTCTTAATTTTTTGGACAAAGAATCATAATCAATATACATTCCAGGCTCATTATAAAATATCTCCAATAAATTTTTAAGAAGTTCTCTATTTATATTTTTAAATTTTTCTTCTAAATCATATTTTATTATTTTATCAATAATCATAGATCTAAGATAATCTTTTATTAAAAGCATATCTTCCCAATTAATTATTTCTGGAAAGCTTCTTAAAAAATATTTTTCTGATTCTTGTTTTAATTCTTTTTCATAGAGATCTGGATTTTTAATTAATTCTTGCTTCTCTTTTAATTCCAAATATTCTTGAAAGGAAAGAGGTTTGAGATTTAGCACAAAATATCTTCCAGCTAGATTTTTTATTGCTTCTTCTTCAAGTGCAAGACTTCCTGAAGAGGAAACAAAAAATTTTAGATTTGGAAAAGCATCATAAACTAGTTTTAGTTTATCTGCCCAATTTCCAAGTTTTGTTATTTCATCAAAAAAAACAAAAATTCTCTCCTTTTTCCAATCAGTTAAGGTTAGCTCTTGATATGAATTTAAAATTGTAGTTATATCTTCAACTTTTTTATCAAAGCTGAAATAAAGAATATTTTTTGAATTATTATTTTTTAATAAGTTTTCAATGGTTTGGTATAGAAGAGTTGATTTTCCAACTCTTCTTAATCCTGAAAGAACAATAATCTGCTTGTATTTTTTTAATTCTATAATTTTTTCAAATAATTTTCTTTTATATGGTTTAGCAAGCTCAAAGCTAACATTACTTGTTTTCCACCAGGGATTTAATAACTCGAGGATTTCTTTTATAGGTTCCATTAGTTTCTAAATAAGAACTGATATTTAAATCTTTCGTTTCTAAATGGAAACTAATATGCCTTATTTTTAGCAAAAGAAGAGTGTAGGGTTTACACTGCTTTTGCTGTGGAAAACAAGAAAACAACTGGAAGCTGGGAGTTTAAGGTTGTGTAAAAGAATTATATTCTAGCTATTAGCTTTATTGGTAATTGAATAACAAAAAGGCATATTGTTGTAATCATTCAACAATGCCTTTCTAACAAATATTTTATAAAGAGGATTTGATTGTTATTTTGATGGGAAAGAGAGCCTTCTTTAAAAAGAACCCTCGGGAAGAAACAGGATTTTGCTTAGATAGACGGGGATTAGCACTTAGCACAATTATTGGACTTATTATTTTAATACTTGGATTTGGTATTTTGGTTTTTGCTTTTATGCAGATAAATTGGACAGGAGATATTAATAGGGAAGTTTGTCATCAGTCTGTAATTTACAGAGCAACTTTGCCTGGTTTTGCTGGAATGAAGGATTATGTTCCATTAAAATGCCAGACTGAAAAAATATGCATTACTTCTGGACTTTTTGGGGGAAAGTGCAAGGAATTTGAAAATATAAAAGGAGTTACAACTGTTAA
>CAYHLB010000129.1:0-3818 GCA_964357325.1 Candidatus Woesearchaeota archaeon | reverse complement strand
CATCCCAGTTTCCAACTACCGGCAAATAATAATACTGGGGTGTCTCCTGACTCAATTATATTAAATGTCTTGTCATATTCTCCATCAGATTGATTGTATTTTATATAAAAAGATTTTCCCATATTTGCCATGTATCCTCCAACTTCATCAATCCCATCCCCATTCCAATCACCGCTTATTGGAAGTACATGATTTCTATCATAAGTATAACCTGGGATATCAGAATTGATTTTTATTATTTTATCAAAAGAAGACATACTCATTATATTATTTTCTTTTAAATCATTGAATAAATAAAAATTCTGATAATCAATTTTATATTTAGACATAGCCTGATCTTGGGGAATATATGAATGGCTATATACAAATCCTATTGTATCTACTCCATCACCATCAAAATCTCCTGCAAAAGGAATTAAATTAAAATAAGTATTATAACTATTTTCATATACTGCATTATCCCCACTGAAAGCATAATCTTTGACTTTTATAATTCTCCAATTATTATCATCTTCAAAATTATTTTTAATCATAATAGTACTATCTTCAAAATAATTAAATAATCCGATTGTATCTTTTCCATCCCCATCCCAGTCTCCTGCCAAAGGATACCACCAACTAGTTCCTGATTTAAGATTATCTGAAAAAACTATATCATACTTTTTATTATCATTAGATAAATGAAATTTATGATGATAAGGATCATAAAATCCAATTGTATCTTTTCCATCGCCATTCCAGTCTCCAGAAAGAGGAATCATATTAGGAAGACTTTTGCCTCCAAGATATGCATATGCAAGGGGAAATACCCCATAATCATCAATGCACCTATCGTCATATTTTTTCGGACAAGGGTTTAATGTTTTTTTAGGAAGAATAATATTAGCCTTCCCCTTTCCATTATAATTTTTAAGATAAAACTTCATTCTATGAGTAGGATCATAAAATGAAAATATTCCAGCAGTATCTTTTTCACAAAAAGGCTTGTCAAAATTTAAATTGCACTTTTTTGTTTCAACAGGGCCAATTAATCCGCAATTATTATTATCTGTACAGCTCCTCGTTTGTTTATTTTCAATGCATTCACTCCATTCACTGCAACTCCAATTTGTAGAACAAGGAGTATATTCAACATCTAAATAAGGTTTCTTTCCTTTTGCTAAACCATAAAATGCAATGCTGTCAGGACTTTCTTTAATTAGTTCTTCTCCTGACAAAGACAAAAACATAGAAGTTTTTCCTGATTGCAAAGAGTTTATTAAATAATTTTTAATATCAAAACAATATTTTCCCTCTTTTCTAAAAATTTTTATACTACCCTCTAGCCAACGTACTGTTTCTACAGGGCAATTCAAAGAATTTTGAGCTGATAAAGCAACTACAAATTCAATATAAGGATTACTTCCTTTTGAAACTGTAAAGCAAGCCTTAGCCCAGTCTATTGATTTTCCAGAATACTCACTTATATCAAACTCAATTGTTGAAGAATATTTTTGTTTGTTATTCTTCCCAAGAGTTATCACCCCTGCATTTCCATTCTTCAGGCATTTATTTCCCAAAGCCAAACTCACTTTTGTAGCATAATTTTTATCATTATCTTCATTAACAGCAAATCCTGAAACAACATTTCCAGTAATTCCTTTATATGATAAAAATATAACTGCTATTATAATTAATATAACAGCAATAATGATATTTCTAACTATATTCCTTCTTAAAACCTTTCCAACTTTTTTATCTCTTTTTTTATTTGATTTCATATTAAAACTTATTCAACACTAGGTGTTCCAAATGCTTTATAATTTCTTATATCCTTGCAGTAAGTTGTTATTCGAGTTACCCTTTTAACAGGGCCTGATTTTTGATTATTATTTTTATAATACGAATAATCTACTTTAAAACTATTAAAAAAACATTTACCGTTAGGGCAATAAACATTAGGTTCAGGCTTATAAAGGTCAGGACCTCCTAATATATAAGTTATACAACCGCATTTTTTTCCAGAGCAAGGTGTATAAAAAGATATATTTATTAAATCATAAGGTCTATCAAATTCAAAATAAATCCTATCCGGAAGATATTTATCCCATTTTGGTTTTTTTCCTTTTAATATATTTACAGGTTCTCCAACACTTTCACAATTACCATTTATACTACTACATTTTGTATTTGGCTTATCCTCACAGTTTCCACAACTTATTGGATTTCCACAACCATCATCCCAAGGCCCCATGCATTCTTTTTCAATTTCAGCGCAAGTCTTTGGAACACAAGTTACACATCTCCCCTCCCCACACATCAATCCTTGCCCACAATTTCCAAATTTGCCACAAAAACCCCCACACCCATTATCCCCACATTCTTTAAGAGTTCCATCAGGATTGCTACAGTTTGGAGTGCATTGAGATTTTGTTTTCACACTATCCCAGTTTCCAACCAAAGGAAATTTATTTAATAATAATTGGTATCCATCTCCAGCTCTTGATTCACCAATGCCATTTACTTTTGTAATAATTTTATCATATCCAATATTATAAGGATCATTCTTTTTTATTCTAAAATCATTTTTCAAATAGAACAATTGAGTTATTTGTGAATATAAACCAATTTCATCTGCCCCATCACCATCCCAATCACCTGAAATAGGAATCCTCTCATGCAAATTATTACAGTTAGCTATAGGGGCATCATAATATACAGAGCCATATTGACATGCAGAACTGCTATAAACATTATTATTCTTAAGGCTATCTGATAAATACATTTTTGTAGTCATTTCAGGATTCAAATTTTCACTGTTTTCATTTGTTAAAAAGAATTTATCATCATCTAAATCATACAATCCGACACTATCTTTCCCATCCCCATCCCAGTCTCCAACAACCGGAATAATGCTAAACTCAGGAATATCAGAAATTTTAGAACAAAGGAAATCCCACCCAATCATTAAAAGAGGTCTATATTCAGTACTTTTTCTAATAGGATTTCCATATTTAAAAATTATATCAGCTTCTCCTTCTGAATTAGAATTTCTTAAATAAAAAGTCGAATTAAAAGGATCATATAATCCAATTGTATCAATTCCATCATTATCCCAATCTCCAAGAACAGGATAAGATAAAGGATACATATATTGAGCTAGTTTTCCAAAAACATATTGTTCCTCAGAAGGCCATTGATCATAAGCTTTTTTTCCAAATTTAAATTTTATATCTTCTTTTCCTTTTAAATTTGAATTTTTTAATAAAAATTCCCCAGTTATAGGATTATACATTCCAGGACTATCAATTCCATCGCCATCCCAATCCCCAATTAATGGAACTTGACTTCCCATTCTTGCGCCTGCATAATAATAAGCCCTTTTATAAGGAGAAACACTACATCCAATTGCATCTTTAGTTATTTTATAAAAACACTTTTCATCACTAGTAATTTTTTTCTTTCTACATCCCATGAAAAATCTATTTGATATATCCTTCTCTTTTTGATAAACAAAATTTATTCTATCTTTTATATCTCCCTCAAGACTATCCTTCAAAAAAAAGTTTGAGGTAGGTATGTTAAAAACTCCAACACTATCCCCACTATAAACTCCTGAACTTTCATCACCAACAACATTCCCTGTAATTCTCTGATAAAAAATAAACACTCCAAATAAAATCAAAATCAAAATAACCACAACGCCAATAATAAAAATCCTTTTATTTTTAGCCTTGACCCTTTTTACACTTCTTTTCATAAATATCATAATATAAACGCATTTATAAAAGTTTTCATGAAATCAGTATCTCCGAATGAGCATTAATTTAGAATAAATT
>CAYHLB010000128.1:0-3840 GCA_964357325.1 Candidatus Woesearchaeota archaeon | reverse complement strand
GTATTTAAGCTTTATGGAGTAATTTAAGAATGATTAATTACGTTCGGAGATACTGCTGGTTGTTTTAACCATAGGATTTTGAAACATAGAATCTGTGTTGTAGTTTTTGATGATGTCCTTTGTTAAATAAATATTAAATCACAAAAATCATTTAAAAAGACAAAATCTAACCTGTCTCATAAAAAGGGGAATGGGAGAAGTTTACTTCTCCCTCCTTTTATTTCCATTTTGGGTTTAATACCCGATGCTCTGCATCGGTCAAAATGGAAAGACTAAAATTACTGGTTGCCAAAGGCAAAAAAATTTGCGGTAAATACTCCAAATCTTGCTGAAACAAAAAGCATTTTATATAAATATAAAACAATAGAAAAATGCTTTTTGTTTGTGGAGATAGCAAATTTTTAGGTAATTTTTTTATTATCTTGGTCCTATTAATGAATAGGGAGTTATTTTATTTATTATGAATCTTGAGCCTACAAATTCTGAGACTACTGCAGATATTACTGCATTTCCAACAGCTGCTTTTAATATTCCTCCTGTGAGAGGTATTCTTGCTTCATTTGAAAAATATTCAATTATTACGTTTATGTCTTCTTCAGATAGAATAACTTTTGTCATGTTCATTTGATTATATTTTTTAATCATTACGTTTCTTCCAGGTCCTGAACATTCTATTGCTACTATTGTATTATCTCTTAATAGGGGGCCTATTTTTTCCATTGGAGGCATATTTTTTTGCATTTGAGGAGCGAGCAATTTCTTCATATCCATTCTTGAATGTGCAGTTTTTATTTCAGTTATTTCTTTTTTTGAAGAGGAAATTGATCTTTCCATTGAATTAAAGCTTTCATCTGTTTTTTCTACAGGTTCTATTCTTTTTTCTATTTCCTCTTCTTTTTTAGGTTGTTCAATTGGTAAAATATTTGCTTGGAACATAGGCAAAGTTTCTCTATGAATCATATTTATTCTTTTTTGTTCTGGTTTTATAATAATTTCTTTGAAAGCTTTTTCTGTATCTGATATCTCTTGTAGAGATGTTGAGTTATCTTGTTTAATTTCTTCAGTTAGCCCTCTTTTTATTATATTTGACAGAATCTCTTTTGTAAATAATCTTAAAAATATTACTCCCTCAGAACCTTTTTGTGTTTTATACATTTTAATATCTCTGAAGATTTCTTGTTCTAAAGCTATCTGTATCAGAGTCTATTGGCTGTTGAAAATTTTGTTGAGAAAAAGATGGATTATTTCTATTTTTTATTCTTTCTTCCATCATCATTATCCCCTTTGCAATTGTTTTATTTTGATCTAATAATGAATCTAATTTTTTTAAAAATTCAGTGTCTCCGCTGCCTAGGGAGTTTGTTTCAGAGTATCCATCTGCATATTTTTCAGAAAAACTTTTTGCAGATATTTCAAATAACTCTAGGAGCTTATCCATTTTATTGGTTTGTTCATCAAATCTTGTTGAAAGATGAGTTAGAACCTTTTGAAGGCTTATGAAATTGTCTACTAATGCTTGTTCTATTTCTGCCTTGTTCATCCTTTTCTTTTTAGCGCTCTCTTTTTTATCCATGGATAGTAAGTTAATTATTTAATAATTAATTAATACAAGAAATGTTTATAAATCTTAGCAATGTTAATAAGATTTAATAATGATTATTTATTAGACAAATTATGGCATCTTTAATTGAAATTATTGTTTTAAGCATTGTGCAGGGGATTTGTGAATGGTTTCCAATAAGTAGTTCAGGTCATTTGGCTATTTTTCATAATATTTTTGGATTTCAAAACCTTAGTTTTGATGTTTTTCTTCATTTTGCAAGTATTTTTGCTGTTTTATTTGTATTTAGGAAAGATATAGCGGGTATTTTTGATTTTAAAAAAAAGGAAAATACCCGGTATATTTTATTGTTGATAATTGGCATAATTCCAGCAGGAATTATAGGGGTATTGTTTAGACATCAAATTGAAGGATTTTTTTCAAGTTTATTTTATTTAGGAATTTTTTTTATTATTTCTGGAGCACTTGTTTATTCCACTAGGTTCTTCAAACAGAAAAAAGAAGGGATTAATTGGTTTGATAGTTTGTTTATTGGAATTTTTCAGGCAATTGCAATTTTACCTGGAATTTCTAGGAGCGGAGCAACTATCAGCGGAGGACTAATAAGGGGAATTAATAAAGAAATAGCACTTAAGTTTTCTTTTTTAATGGCTATTCCATTGATTCTTGGAGCTGGAATTTTAGAGTTTAATGATTTAGTTATTTCAGGAATTGATTATTATATGTTAATAATTAGTTTTTTTATTACTTTTTTTGTTAGTTTGTTTACAATAAATGTTTTATTGAAAATAGTTAAAAGTGATAAATTTTATTTATTTGGGGTTTATAATTTTATTCTTGGAATATTGGTTTTAATTTGGAGTTTTAGATAGAATTTTATTAAAATCTTGGAATTAAAACTAAAGAGAAGATTATCTGGAGTATACTAAATATTATATATGTGATTATTATTCCAATAATTATTCTTAATATTAGCATCCATTTTGATTTTGATATATATTTTTTAATTAGATACTTATCAATTAAAAATGTAGAGACTATGGATATTATAATTATTATTAGATATATTATTAATATAAGAAATAGTCCAAATCCTATACCTTCTAAATTAACGAACATATTAAACTATATTCTGAAAAGTATTTAAAACTATGTTCTTTATAATTTATTATGGCAAAAGATATAGGAAATGCAAAAAACTATAGTGAAGAAGATTTAAGGTTTGCTACTCCCTTAAATGTTGCTAAAAGAAGAGCTGAGGATTTGAGATGTGATTGCATTGTTGATTTATGTTCTGGAATTGGAATTCAAGCAGGAGCTTTTGCAAAAACTTGCAAGCAGGTTTTTGGTTTTGAAATTGATGCACGAAAAGTGAAATATAGTGAGAAGAATTTTAATTTGAAGAATTTAAAATTCATTTGTGGAGATGTAATGGATGAAAAGGTTATTGAAAGAGTTAAGGAGATTAAACCTGATATTATTTTTTGTGATCCTGAAAGACTTCCTAGTGAAAAAGAAAGAAATCTTGAAAGTATTAAACCTAATTTAAAGAGACTTGTTGAAGTTTATTCAGGGATTTGTAGGAATATTTGTTTAGAGGTTCCACCTAGAATTGATTTGGATAAATTAAATGCTTTAGGTGATACCGAAGAATTAGATTCTTCTGTCCCTAAAATTTCAAAGACTCAAAAAATTTCAGGTTGTGAAAAAGAATATCTGTCTTTAGATAATAAGCTTAATAGGCTAGATTTAAAGTTTGGAAATTTAAAAAAAGATGAAAGAAGTGTTGTTGATGTTTCTTCTGGAATGAGGATTGTCAATAATCCTGCTAGAAAAGCTAAAGTCAATGACAGGATTTTAAATTATGTTTATGATGTAAGTGAGGCGGTTGTTAAAGCGGATTTAGTTGATGAACTTGCTTGCCTTGTCTTTGCTGAGATTTTGAAAGGTTGTGAGAAAAATCGGGTTTTACTTACTTCAAAAGAACCTTCACTTGAATTTGGATGTTTTGCTAAGCCCTATGTTGTTATTGGAATTGTGAGCAAGTTTGAGGAGATTAATGTGTTATTAAGAAAAAAGGGTTTTGGAAAAGCTGTTATAAAATATTCAATTGAGCCTAAGAATTATTGGAAAGAAAGAAGTTTATTAGAAAAAGGATTAAGAGGAGAAAGAGAAGCTGTTGTTTTTAAAGTTGGAAATAAGTTTGTTGTATGTGAGTTTTTTGATTAATTGCTTCAAATGGGTCTTATACCCCGTAGCTTGCTACGATTTTAACTCTC
>CAYHLB010000127.1:0-3872 GCA_964357325.1 Candidatus Woesearchaeota archaeon | reverse complement strand
TCAATAATAAGGTGAGGAATCACCCTAACTTTGGAAAAAGAGGTTTACAAATACATATAAATTTATTCGTCTTTTTTTCTTAATAAACCATCCCATCCAGAATATCTACAAGGCAAATAGCTTTTTACACCACCTAATTGAGCTGCTCTTAAAGAACAACCACCAGTATCATCACGATATTCAGGACATCCCATTATATGTGAGGGTTCATTATATTCATCAAACCTCACAAAAACTTCCAGCCCACCAGCAGTTGATGTAGTGGATATACCTTTATTCAAAACAAGACATTTTATTCTGTTTTTTTTTCAGTCATTTTTATACCTCCATATAATTTAATCTCTTAGAACAAAATATAAAATTAAAACAATTATTAATAATACTATTATCAATAGAATAAATCCAATTATCCATAGATAAGCATAATTATTTTCAACAATAACTGGTTTTGTTCCTAATCTTAAAGCAGTTTCATTTATATCCGAACCAACACTTCCAAAAATCTGACCTTTATCAGAGGAACCTTTATTTATTAAAACAAGAGGAGTTGTTTCAACATCATCTTCATCACTTACTCCCCCGCTTGTTTTTTCCCTGCAAGCACCATCTCTGCACCCATAACTGCATGTTTCAACGAATCTCGAAGTAGCATTCTCAGAACATTTTGAATTCAAACAAGAATAATCATGGAAATTTTCATACACACTCTTGTTAATACAATATCTAGCTAGAGAAACATAATCTGCCCTACAATCAGAGTCTACAGAACATTGTCCTTCAACACAATAACCATCTTGACACCCATTAATACAATTACTAACCAATCTATCTTCAGTATGATTCATACACATGCTAGTTCCTGTTCCAGGACTATGACACATAAATACTATATATTTATCAAAGACATTTCCATTTGAACAAACTAATTGATTTAAAAATCTGCTTGTTCCACAATCAGCATCAGCATTACATCTAACAACATTATGCTGACAAACACTTTGAGGGGTTCCAGAATTTAAGCAAATGTCCTCTGTATTTGCATTATTATCATTGCAATCTGCATTTGAAGAACAAGCTACTTGAACACAAACATTATTTTGACAAATTTTTCCATTTGAACAATCAGCATTTGTTGAACAATCAGGCTTACATTGTCCACCTAAACATCCATGGGAACAAGTTTGAACAAGAGATTCTTCTGCCCTAAATGTACTAGAACAAATGCCATTTCCGCAGGTCTTATCATTGCAAGTTCTTTGATGATAAACATTTCCTTCTTTACAATAATGAACACCATAACTATCGCAACTATTCTCTCCACAATCTAATAATAAAGTTGGAGTATCTGAAACTTGACAATTGCTTTGAAGAGATCCAGGGCTTAAACATCTAGAAGTTTTAAAATTTTTAAAAACATTATTATCACTGCAAAATTCTATTCCAAAAAAACCATTGATACCACAATCATTATCACTTACGCAATTGACCTTAGTATGGCTACAACTGCTTTGACCTGTTCCAGCATTATTGCAAACATCAATTGTATAAATATCATTATCATTACAATCTCCATCAGTAGAACATTGAACTTGTATGCACTCTCCATTTGAACATGCTTTAACACACGTTTGAATATTTCTTTGAGAAGTACTAGAAGAACATACAGCACCCCCTAATCCTGGATTTGAACATGTAAAATTTTTAAAATCCTGATAAACACTATTATTTTGACAATATTTATTTCCAATAAAACCATCTCTTCCACATTGAGCATTTGTAAAACACTGTATTCCAGCTTTTCCTTCATTATTTCCAAGAAGATTATAAGTATTAGGATCATTAATATTATCCCAACATCCAGTATCTTGACTATCAATCAAACCATCTATATCATCATCAATTCCATTTGAACATTGCGTAGTAATACATTGAGCATTATTGCAAATCTGTCCTGAAGAACAACTTGTCTTTAGCATTGCAGTAACTGAATTAGAACAACTAGATTGAGAAGTTCCAGGACTAGAACATATAAAAGAATTATAATTTTGGAATATGCCATTGCCCTGACAAAATAAATTTCCAATAAAACCATCTGTTCCACAATCAGAATTAAAAGCGCATCTCACATTATTATTCTGACAAGTACTAGAACCAGTTCCAGGATTTAAACAAATATCCTCTGTTCTCAGATTATTGTCATTGCAATCTGCATTTGAAAAACAAGTTATATTTTTTCTGCATACTAAATTATTAAAATGCCCATAGGACATTGTAGATGTTGCTGCCCAAGGCAAAGTTATCCATTGATTTCCATTCCAAGACAACTCCCAATTAGCACCATTGCACCAAGTTCGTGGAATATAACCAACTGCATCTGAATATCCAAGTAATTTGCATACTTTTATTGCAGTAGCCATGCTTGAAACAAATTCAGTTTCAGCAGGTAATTTTGGCAACACTCCTCCAGCCCTTAATGTTGAAGAAGGAATATTAATAGTATTTGAACGGTCTAATCTTGATATTTCATTTTCAGTTTCTTTTCTGCAAACTAATGTCCTTATTATAGCAGGATGCTTGCAAGGATCATTTCCCATATATTCATGAGAACCCTTTACAACCCACTTATTATTAGCAATATCCCAATATTTTACATTAACACTTCCTGTCCAAGACGCAGCAGCAGCATAGGGATTTCCAAAACCCTGAACAACAGGAAATTCCCCATTACTTTTTATAATACATAACTTTGTTGCAGTTGCAATGTCTGCAACATACCTAGCATCAAAATCAGTGTAAGTTTCAGTTTCTGCAGCACTAACAAAACTAATTGAAAATAAAGTTATCATTGATAAAATTGTTAAAATAAATATTTCTTTTCTTGTATTGTTTTTTTTCATAATGTCTCATCCTTATCACCCCTATTAAGTTAAAACATAAAACCAAATCAGAAAAAGCATTTATAAATAATGCTATAATCCAAAGTATATAACAACAAATATAATCTATTTTGTTACTGAAAGTAACAAATTTTTCAAACTAAGCAAAGTTTCTTTTCCACTAACCATATTTTTTAATTTATATTTATTTTTCTTAACTTCCTCTTCACCAACAAAAATAACATAATTTATTCCATAAGAATTTGCATATTCAAGAGCTTTTGAAATTTTCCCAAACATAATACTGCATCCAACATTCTTTTGTCTTATTTTATCGCACAACTCACTAGCAATCTTATCTTCTCCTAAACTTATAACAAGAACTTTCTTAGAATAAACATTTATTTTAGATATTAATTCTAATCTGTCAAGACCAAAAGAAATTCCACTTGCCTGTATTCCATTTACAAGATAACTTCCCCCTGCTGCGATTGTTTCCTTTAAATCCGATTTTATTTCAAATACACTACCATTATAATAAGAAAGTCCTCTTGCTAAAAATGGCAAGAAATTAATCTTAACCTTATATAAAGAACAAATCTTCTTCAATTCTTTTATTTCAGAATAAGAGTTATATTTTTCAAAATACTTTTCAGGTTTCTTAAAAATATCAAGAGCTTTTTCAGCATTATATTTTTTCAAATTATTCCTAATCTCCTTTTCATCCAATTTATCCAGTTTATCAATCTCCTTTATAACTGCTTCCTTATCTCTATCTTTCACCCCTAAATCATCAAGAATCTCATTTAATAATTTACGATTATTAACATTAATAGTAAATTTAATGTTTAATTTATTCATTATCTCTGAAACTAATTTTAGGATTTCTGCCTCATCCTTTAAAGAACTTCCAACAATATCACAATCGCACTGAGTAAATTGCCTCCATCTATTTCCAGTAACAGGCTCATCTCTAAAAACATTTCCAATCTGATA
>CAYHLB010000126.1:0-3887 GCA_964357325.1 Candidatus Woesearchaeota archaeon | reverse complement strand
TGGAATTGACTGAATTATCCTAAAAATACCTTCAGTATCTGCAACATCGGTTTCATATTCTTTACCATCTCCTGACTTTAACTTCAGTTGTCGACAAAATGTCGACAACTCAATACCCGAAGATTCTTGTTCTCTTTGTTTTAACCTATACCAATAATCTCTAGGTTTATCACTTTCAGTCAAAACCCCCACTATGTCCACAACTGAAAAAAACCATTTATTCTCGACAAGTTTTCTTCTTATCTTTTTACCACTAAAGATTGCAATATGTGTTTCACCTTCTTTTTCTTCTTTATTCATTTTATCACCATTTTTACTTATTTTTCATTCTATCCCTTTATCTCCTCTTTCTCTATCCCATTTTTTTTCGCGCACGCCTTCGGCGCGAGTTATCTAGATTACTTCAATCTCCTCCGAGTTGAAGTTCCCAAAAATCCTTCAGATTTTTTAGGATTCCAAGATTCCCAGCCACCAGATTAACTACTGCAACAGCGAAAGCCGATGCCGCCGCCCTCAGCCGCGGGCGCATAGTACAAACTCGCACAAAACAGGCCTGCATCGGCCCCACTACTCCAAGCGCCACCGCGTATCACAGCCCGGCCAGTACTACTATTTCCTAAAAAAGAAGTTCCATCATTTCCATATTTTGTTGTTGCACTGCTCGTTGAAACCTGCCAACCTGTTCCATTAAAATAATACACAGCTGATGAAGCTCCTGGAGCAATAGTATCCACTGTTTCATTTGTCCATTCCAAAACATTTCCAACCAAATCATAAACACCTTCTGTTGAAAAACAATTTCCATAACCATTATCATCTGTAAATCCTCCGGTTTTGCATGCACTTCCAGCACCCGGACTTTCTCCAGCACAATCAGTAGTTGAATCCACAACACAATAATAGGGTGAAGCTGACAAAGTTGCAGGCAGATTATAAACAGTTCCATTAAGATTAGCTGCAGCAAGCCACTCTTCTCTTGTGCATAAATGTTTTCCAGCATTACTGCATGCTGTTCTTGCTTCTGTCTGGTCAATATAAACCCAGATAGTCTGATTAAAAGCACTTCCTGCCTTTGCTCCTGCAGCAATAAGAGTATCTGTTGCTGCAGTAGATGTTGGAGGCGTTGCTATTGAACCATTTGAATATAAGACATGCGCCTCATACTTATCAATACAAAATCCATTCAACTTATTAATATAAGACATATTTCCAGAGCATTGAATTCTTTGATATGTCCAGCTCAAATTATTTAAAGTTACATTAGAACCTGTATTAAAAATCTTGCTCGTATAAGTTCCATTATTATAAGAAAGATTAATTTGCACAGCTCCAGAACCAACACTTGCATTATAAAGAGTATTATTATAAGTTCCCAAATCAAACTGAGATTGCAACTTATCAATAAACATTGAAGCATAGACTAAAGATATGACTGAAAAGATAATAATTAAAAATAAGACTATTTTTCTAGTTAAATTCCATTTAAAATTTCCTAAAGGAAATTTTTTTATCAAACCCCTTTTATCTTTCATTTTCCACCTCCAAAACTCTTTTCTTTTTCTTCCTTTTTTTAAGTTTTTCATCTAAGAACAAATAATTTTCTTCAGAAACAACAGGCCTGCCTATCTTTTCTTCTGCCTCTTTTCTTGCATTGCCTGCAACCTCTCCACCTTGTCTAGCTGCAACAGAACATTCATCAAATCCCTGTGCATTTTTATTAATTGTAATTTCAGTTGTAACTTTTTCTCCAAGCATGCCAAATATTAACTCAAGCTCATCCATATGGTCTCTTAAATTTTCTTTATCAAGTTTTTTTATTTTTTTATAATCTTCAATTGTTTTTCCAAAAGTTGCCTTGCTTATTTCATTTGTTAAAATTGCATATTCTATTTCCTCTTTAATATCTCTATTTTTCCACTCATCAGTAAGATTCTGTCTTATTGCTATACCCCTTAATCTCTTATCTATCCATTCCTTTGAATAACCTTTTAATTCATAAATTTTTTTCATTCTTTCTTGAGCAAGTTCAGGGTCTTCTATTTCCTGTATTCTTTCATAACCAACCTTAGCAAGCCATCTCTTAAATGGCTCTGCTTTTTTAGATGGAATTGACTGAATTATCCTAAAAATACCTTCTGTATCTGCAACATCTGTTTCTCTTAACTTCCCATCTTCAGCTATAAGTTTCAACTGTACACAATTTGTGGACAGTTCAATTCCAGAACTTTCTTTTTCCCTTTGTTTAAGCATACTCCAATAGTTTCTAGGATTATCACTATCAGTCAAAACTCCTACTATGTCTACAACAGAAAAAAACCATTTATTATCAACAAGTTTTCTCCTTATAGACTTTCCATTGAATATTGCTATATGAGTCTCACCTTCATTTTCTTTTTCTTCTTTCATTTTATCATCTCTTTTTTACAATAGTTTTACTCAACAACAAACTCTCTTTTAATATTTGTATCTAAATCCAAAACAGATAAAAATAATTCGTAATTTCCTTTTTCCTCAAACATATAATCAATCAAATCTTCTATTTTAATAGAATATCCAGAACTTATTTTGTTTTTAGGAATTTCATTCAAATTAAAGGTTTTTGTTATTAATGGTTGATTATCTTTTGTTAGCAACAAAACTCCATAAGACGTCTCGTCCTTATTTAGGATTATATCTCCCTTAATATTATCTCCAACTTTAAAACTATCCTCTAGATCAAAAATAACATTTCCTGTAGAACTAATAAATTTTTTATCAGAAATACTTGGACTTTTTAGTGAAACCGTCCAAAAAATATATACAAATGCTATGAATGAAATCATAGTAATTACATAAAGCATTGCCTCTTTGGATTCCATAAAATTCATAGGCATTTTGATATTAAAAAGGTTTACTTTTTCATTTTCCAAAAAAAAACGATTTAGAAATGCTTAAAAATACAGGATTCTTCAATAAACTAAGAAAAGATGGTCAAAAAAAAGAGCACAACTAAGAAAATAAAAACATTGAAAAAAGAAGTGGATATTAAAAAACCTATTGAAAAATTTCTAAAAACAGGAATTAAAGGTTTTGATTCTTTATTTGAAAAAGAAATGGGTATTCCGAATGGAGCTGCTGTCTTGGTTGAAGGAGGTCCTGGAAGCGGAAAAACTATTTTTTGCCTGGCTGCGATTAATGAATTATGCAAGCAAGGAAAAAAATGCCTTTATATGAGTTTTGAAGAATCTGAAGAACAGTTGCTAAGCCATATGGAAGAATTTAACTGGAAAGAAAAAGATTTTATAAAAAAAGGATTGCTCCGAGTATCAAGATTCGATGCAATAGATATTTCAAGAAGTATAGAAGCATTATTAAGTGCTGCTAAAAAAGAACTTTTAATTGAAGTTGAACCAATGCTTTTCCCAGATGATTTTAAACCAGATTTTGTTGTAATTGATTCATTAACAAGCATTGCTTCTGCTTTTTCAGGAGAAGAATCTAGGTTCAGAATTTACATGGAACAGTTATTTAGATATTTGGAAAAAAATAAAATAACTAATTTTTTAATAAGAGAAGTCTCATCTCCTTCTCATGTAGGAAGTACATTCACAGAGCAAGGTGAAGCTGTTAGTTTTTTGTCTGATGGCATTATTGTGTTATATAATGTTATCTATGATTCAGGCAAAAGAAGTTCAGCTATTGAAATACTAAAAATGAGGGGAGTAAGCTTCAAAAAAGAGATTGTTGAACTTAAAATTATAAACAAAAAGGGAGTAGAAGTAAATCCTGATAAAATTTTAAAAAAAGATAAAGATAATAGTTTTAGTTTGACTTAACTATACTAGCTAATAATTATGGCTCTTCACCATATTTTGAACTAATCCGAGAATAAACCAAAATTAATGTTT
>CAYHLB010000125.1:0-3912 GCA_964357325.1 Candidatus Woesearchaeota archaeon | reverse complement strand
TAGTAAAAGAATTGCCTTTAGATAATAAAAAGACTATTTTTAAGAAAGGTAATACTGAAATACAACTATTTAGACCTTCTAAACTTTCAGCAAGATTCAAAGATTATGATGTTCAAAAGAATTTTCAAATATGGTTAAAAGAAGGCGACAGAGAGTTTAGACCCAATCATTTAAGGGTTATGATAGATATTAACTTAAGGGTAAGAAGCCGCCCAGAATTAAAAGAAGATCTTTTAATTGCTTTTGATAATATATTTTATGGCAAAGATCCTGAAGAAGAACTTGCTAAATTGTCTAGAGAAGAGTTTGAGCATTATCTTAATGATTTAGTGATTATAGGAGTTTTAGCCCAGTTATTTATCATTGAACAAGAATATGGTTACGAAAAAGAAAGTATGTTTGAGCCATCAACCTTATTTTTTCAAGGTTGGATAAGGGAGTTTATTGATAATCCAAAAGAAATAGACAATCTTTGTATGAGTGTTTGTAATGGACAACCACCACTAACAAAATATGTGAATAAAGAAAATAAAAAGAATAAATTTTTTGTTAAAGAGCGTTCTGCACTTTGGTATTTGAAGAATAATTTGTAATAACTAACTCATTTATCTTCCCTCTGCCTTTTCCATTACTATTTATCATCCTATTTGCTTTTACAAAGTGAATTTTATATCCTTTGTAAAGGTTTTTAATAAATTTTGTATCACTATTGCTTAACATAACTTTACAACCTCTTTTGTCTAATTCTTTAAAGACTTCTGCTAATTTTTCTTGCTCTTTTTCTAAAAATTTGTCTTTAGTATAAGTTGTAAAACTCCCTTTTTTTAAAGGATAATAGGGAGGATCAAAATAAATGAAGTCTCCTTTTTTTGCTTCTTTTAATACTTGATCAAATGGGTTTACCTTAACATCATCTTTTTGCAAAAATTTAGATATTTCTCTTAAATCTTCTTCATTACAAATTGCCGGATTCTTGTAGCTACCAATTGGAACATTAAATCCTCCTTTTGAATTTACCCTGTATAATCCATTAAAACAGGTTTTATTAAGATAAATAAATCTTGCTGCAATTTGAACCGATGTTAGTTTTTTTATATCTAATCCTCTCGTTTGATAATAAAACTCTTTATTATGTTTTAATTTGTATTCTTTCAATAAACTAATCAACTCATTTATGCTATTTTTTACTGCATTATAGGTTGTGACTAACTCTTCATTTATATCGGATAAATATATTTTTTTAATTTCAGGATGGGTTTTAAGTAAGAAAAAAGCTACAGTTCCTCCCCCAACAAAGGGTTCAAAATATCTTGGTAGTTTTTTTGGGAAAAAAGGTTTAAACTGTTCTAGTAATTGTTTTTTTCCTCCGGCCCATTTAATAAGTGTTGGTACCTCTTTCATTTTTATCACCATTATTATAAATATATTTATTTGTTTATAGATCTTTTGGTTTATTTACTATACTCCAAATTATCTCTATCCAGCAAAATATAATTGTCATTATAAATATTCCTAACATAAAGATTCTTTGTTATAGCAAATATTTTCTTTTATCAATTTAATCTCCTGAGCTTTTGAGCTAGCTCTCATGAGGATTTATTATAAGTTATTCTTGCAAGGCGATAAATCCTGTGTGAATATGAATATTTATGTGTTATAATTGCATATCTTCTTTTTAGCAAGATTCTTCAAATTATTCCAATCTAAGGTATCACATTCCATCCCTAAATCATTGCATTCATCAATTTCTCTAATAAACATTTCCCAATCATATTTTGAGAAAATCTCCTGATGTTTTTTTATCATTTCAACTGTGAAAGACGGCATATATGTCCTTCTTCCTAAAGAATACCTAAAGCATCCAAATATTAAAAGTCTTAAATCACTCCTTGGGCATTCTATTTTTTCTGATTCTTTTTGTTTTTTCATTTTATTGGATTTTTATCTCCTGAGCTTTCGAGCTCATGAGTATTTATCTTGATTTCTTCTCACAATGGATAAATCCCCTCTTTTGAATACGGATGTTTATTTTCCATGATATATTTTAGGTCTCTAAAGTATATAAATGTTTCGGTCTCTAAATATTTATAAATATGGAAACACTTGCTATTTTATGAAAGTTCTAAAAGAAAAATCAAGGGAATATAATGGAAAACCCTATTATAAGTTTAAGATTAATATTCCTGAAGGTACTTTGGGTGATGCAGGTTTCAAAGAAGGCGATGAACTTGAAGCTGATGCGAAGAAAGGGGAGATAAAACTTAGGAAGAAATGAAGATTTAGTTCCTCTCCTTCCAATTCCAATATTTATCTCCACTGATAATAACATGGTCCAACACCTTTATCCCTAATTCATCTCCAACAATTGTTAATTTTTCAGTTATTTCCATATCTTCTCCACTCGGACTCGGATCTCCACTTGGATGATTATGTACCAAAATTATTTTTGCTGCACTGTTTTTTATTGCAGGCTTAAAAACTTCTCTTGGATGGATGATTGAGGCATCAAGAATGCCTTTTGTGATTAGAACTGGTTCTGTGATTAGATTGTTTTTTGTGTCTAGGAGTAGGATGTAAAAATGTTCTTCTTTTTTATCTTTGAGTTTCTCATGCATGAGATTAAAAACATCTTCTGCGCAGGAGATGCGCTTTATTGGTTGTTTGGATTGATTGATTCGCTTTTGGATTTCTGCAATTGTTAAAATTTGCATTGCTTTTGCTTGTCCTATTCCTTTTATTTCTTGAAGTTCTTTTAATGAGCACTCGAAAAGCTTTTCGAGTTTGTATTCTTTTATTAGCCTATTGGACATATCCACAACATTCTCACCCCTTGTTCCAGTTCTTAGGAGAATTGCAAAGAGCTCTACTCTCTTTCATAATCTGTTATTATTATCAATTTGTCCGATTATAAAAGCTCGGCATCTGACGGAGTTTCGGGGTCATATTTTAGAAATCTTTCTCTAACTCGTATCCAAGTTTTCTTATTAAAAAAACATTACTAAAAACTTAAATTCTCGGGTCTGCCTTCTTTTGGAAAATCTAGGATTTTCATTTTGTTAATAAATTGCACCTTATTTTTTATAATCTTTCATACAATGTTTATTAAGATCCTCTGGACTCAAATAAAAATATCTAAACTTTCCCCCTCTTAATTCTCTAGAATACCCTGTATAAGCAGAAGCTGTGATTACTTCTTTTTTTGCATCTTTTATCGTTTGCATTGAGGGTATAAAATCTGCATCTCCGGAAATAAGAATACAAACTTCACATTCATTTTCCATTAGACATTTTCTAATCATATCTACTGCTATTTTAACATCTACTCCTTTTTCTTTTTTAGATGCATTCCCGATACAACTAAAACAATTTAATTTTACTAATGGAAAACAAACCTTACATAATTCTAGATTTTCCAATGCTCTTTGTTTTTGTTTTAAAATCTCTTCATTTGATGTTTTTTGCAACTTTCTCTTAAATACTTTAATCCCTTGTTTTTCTAGATTTAATAAAAATTCCATGTGCTTATGATAAAGTAATGGATTTTCATTTATGTCAGGTATAGAATTGTAATATCTTATTTGGGCTAGATTCAAATAAAACTTATTTGCAATAAAATTACCTAGTTTAACAAAATCAATTTCTTTTGTATCTATAAGATTTTTAGTATTATGATACCAATTGTTTCCATCTATGAAAAGAATTGCTTTTCTCTTAGGTTTAATAATTTCTTTCATAAAATTAAAGATATTAGAACTAAATAAATTTATGGTAAAATCCCGGCATTTCTCTTGCGAGTCATACCGGGGACTTAATAGATATAATAATGGCCGGAGGTATATAAAATTATCTCTTCACTGAGCTGTAAAGTAAGAGGGAGTTTTTCGCTCAAAAAAATTAACTTTTCTTGATTGT
>CAYHLB010000124.1:0-4007 GCA_964357325.1 Candidatus Woesearchaeota archaeon | reverse complement strand
TCCCTTTTACTAATTATGTATCTTAAACTGTCTCTATATCAACTTATTATTGTTGCACCTCCTGCAACAACTTTAAAAGAATAATATCCAGTAGTCCAGTTTGAAGTAGGAACTTTTATATTCAATATAGCAACCCCATTTGTAGTAGTAGTTGGAGAATAATCTCCACTTGCAACACTAACATAGTTTTTACATGATTCAGAATAACAACTTCCATCTCCAACAGAATAACTTAAACTAGTTATTGGTACACTAACTCCTGCAGAATATAGGTTATAATCTCTAACAATTAATTTAACAGAAAGATTTTGATTTGTTGCAAAATTATACTTATAATTCCCATTTAAATCAGATTGTTGAAATTCTCCTGAATAAGCACTTCTTCCATCAAAATAAATATTATTATAATCCTGAACAATAATTGTGCCATCTGAACTTTGCCAATCAGCATAAATATAATTATATCCATTATTCCACCCACTTGCAGGAGCATAAACAGTTACATTCATAGTTCCATTCACAAGACAATAGCTAGAAACATTTGAATAACAAGTTGTATTAGTAACATTATTAACAACACTAAAAACATATTCTTCTAATGTGCTTTGATAATTATTTGATCTCCATTGATATAATCTTGTTAATCTACCTGCTGCATTTTGACTAGAATTAGATGCTTTTCTCAATGTAGCAGCAGTATTAACATTTGCAGTTGTTAATGTATTTCCAACAGAGTTCCAAGACACTGTAAATGGAACTGTTCTAAAATAAACCCATCCTGTTTGAGTACTATTATCAACATTATCTCTTACAATAACATTCAAATAATGATAACCTCCATAACTTCCACTTCCCCATTGATTATTATTTGGGCACATTAAAATATTTGCTGAACCATTAAAACTAGTATTTGTGAAATTAGTATAATTAACAATACTATTTCCACCCATACTCCAAATATTTTCATAAACACTTGTTACTGAATAATTTCCGGCAAGTATTGAAGAAGAAGACCAATCAGAATTATAAACATACAAGGTCACATTAGCGCATTGATCATCATCTATATTATAACTGCTAGTGCTCGTGCTTACTCTAAATGGTTGCACATTAAACCAAAGCCACCCAGTTGAAGTTTCATTATCAGAATTCTTCAATGTTAGTTCTCCATAATAATAACCAGTTGGCCAAGTTCCATTTCTATAAGTTACATTTAACAGAGCATTTCCATTAATTGTTAAAGGGCTTATATTTATATCAGTTGGATAACTATATTCTTTTTGTTGATAAGTTATAGAATCCCAGGTTCTTAAAACAGCACTGCTAAATGTTGTATTAACATAATCTGAAGCATTGTATCTATTTCCATTACTACTCCAGTATTTATAATTTTTAGTTGTAGTGACATTAAAAAACATTGAATTATTTCCTCTTATACTGTATTTATAATTTGTTCCATTTACATCAGTTGGCTGAGTTTCAACATAAAATGCAATTGTATTAAACCAAGCATATCCAGTATCAGTATTATTAACATTTAAAATAGTATTATAATAACCACTTCCCCAGGTTCCTGATGTTGAATTTATTTGTAAAATATAAGCATTTGCACCTGTTTGATTTAAACCAGAACCCCAATACCAAGGACTTGAATTAGTTACATAAATAATATTTGAAGTATATTCTGTAGAGTTAAGGTCTTTGCATGGCCATTTTCTACAATCTTGGATTTTTTTAATTCCAATTGAAGTATTTCCATAGATATTTGCTCCAGCATTACTACTATAATCTCCTGCTTTTGCTATTCTTATATAAAGACTAATATTATCTCTTGAATTAAAATAACCTTTATAATTACATGAAACATTTGTGCATTCAATTGGAGTACCATAAACATCCCATAATTTAACACTAAACCATGCATAACCATAATCTGTTTCACCTGTTCCTGATTTTGTCGCTTGCAATGTAACTCTATAGTTTCCAGTTTTCCATACTCCCCCAACATTATTTGAAGCAGATAAATTCAATATACCTGTACTACCTGATATAGTTGATGAACTTAAATTAGTTACATTATATCCTGAATCAACAGGAGGCCATATCCATTCACCATCTCTTCCCTGATATTCTACTTTCTTAACACTTACTGTCCCACTCAATCCCCCACTACTCCCATATCCACTCCACCAACCAGTTCCAGCTTCATACATTTGAATTCTCAATGAAATATTGCTTGCAGGATTATTTTGCCAGGTTTCAGCCCAACCATTTATATAAAATGCCCTCGCTTCAAAATTACTATAAAAAATACTCCGGCTTCCATCTTGTCCAACAACTTTAAATTTTACAATACTCGACCCTCCATCCCATTTTGATAAAGGTTTAACAGTGCAAGTATATCCTCCTGAAGAATCACTTACCTGGCATGTAGAATCAGTAGTATTTAGATTCTGCAAAGCACCTGATTCTGAATTTTTAACTTCTTCAATAGTTATTGTTGCATTACTAACAACTTGTTTTGTAGAATCTGTCCTGCAAGCCATTCCCATTCCATAATAACCAGAACTTCCATTAGAATTATTATTCGCAGTTGCTTTTCCAAGAGGATTATTTGCTTGAGTTAATTTTATTTCAAAATAAACAGTATCTTTTGTTTTAAATTGCCATACATAATAATTGCCTGTTCCTGAAACTTGTCCTGCTGTATTTTTCGTTGAAGTACAATAATCATGAGGATTAACAATGAATTTAGTGTTTCCACCAATTGTTCTGTTATTTCCAAATAAATAAACATTATAAACTCCTCCAATCCTAGGAACATCTAATTTAATTTTTTGTAAAGAAGAATTCCAAGCCCATTCATAAACTGAATTTGAAGAATTAACAGCACTAAAATTATTAAGTTGAGAATAAGAATATTCAGTTCCATCCACATATTGAACAATAAAAACTTCTGCATCACTTAAATTAAAACTAGCAGAAGTCAAATTGTACGCAGACAAAGACAAATAAGCATATTCATTTGTTCCAAATAATTCTTTTATATTTCCATCTGCATCAGTTGACTGAGCAGACATAACTCCACTAATGATGTTTATAACTCTATTTTCTGTCTGAACATCTCCGTCAAAAGATAAAGTAAAAGACAACAAATACTGTCCGGGAATAGAAGGAGCAGTTAAAGAAAATTCATAACATCCACTTGTTCCGCAACTGACATTCCAAGTAGGACTAGAGCTAGTGACAATATTATTTAATTTATCTTTTAAGTTTATTACAAAGGATGATGAAGAAATATTTGAAATAATGCTTCCATTTGAGCGATAGGTAGGAATTGTCCCTAATTTTAAAGTTTTGTTTACAAAAGAACTATATCCATATTCAAAACTAGAATTAACAGATTTTTTATTTAAAGAAATCATCCAGTCATGAACCTGAAATGAAGTAGAGGATTCTATACTTCCATCTCCTGTTTTTGAGACAGTTACATGAGCAGTATAAACTCCATAACTAAAATTAGCAAGTGAATCAATTAAAAAACTATTTGTAAAAGAATTATTGCTATTCAATGTTACAGAAGTTATTGTTTTAATATTGCTTCCAGAAGAATTAGTAATATATCCAGAAAAAGTATAAGTATCTGAATCACTAGCGTTATTTATTTTTACTTCAATTTTTGCTTGTTCACTTTTTGTAAAGATATTTTTATATGATTTTCCAAGATCATCCTTTATATATAGATTATAAGAAAATGGAACAACTGAAAATGAACTAAATGCTTTAAAGTTATTTATCTCTATTATATAATCTCCATAGGTTGAAGGTGCAGTCAGTGAAGAATTGCATTTGCCATTAATTCCTGTAGTGCATGTAAAACTCTGGAGTATAGAATAAGAAGAATTCCTTAAACTGCCATTAATACTAACATTGCTTACATATAAAATATTATCTCCAATAGTTCTAATAGCTTCTGTATTTGCAATTAGCCCCTCAGAAGGATTATA
>CAYHLB010000123.1:0-4016 GCA_964357325.1 Candidatus Woesearchaeota archaeon | reverse complement strand
TGGATTTTAATCAAAAGTTTGAGCCTAAGGGGAATAAAGTGATTCATGGAGCTGGGCAAAGTTTTGAGCAGTTCAAAAAATATTGGGTAGTTGTCAAAGAAAATAAACCTCTAATTTATATGACTTATCTTAAGATAGATACTCTGAAAGAAAAACTACCAGAAAGAATAAAAGAAATGCAAAAAATTTCTAACAATCTGCTTCCGCAAATAGGGTTGACTTTTGTATCTAAAACAAAGGGAGTTCAGTGCAAGGAGATTCTTAATAGAGAATATGATGAAGAAATCCTTTTTTTAATTTCTTATTTTAAAAAACTAAAAACTCCCGTCTTTTTAAGATTAGGATATGAATTTAATGAACCTAATAAATACAATTCACGGGACTTTATTTTAACATGGAAATATATCGTGGATTTATTCAGAAAAGAAAATGCAACAAATATAGCTTTTGTGTGGGGTTGTTGTACTGCGTTTAGCAGAGATATACAAAAGATAATGGAATTTTATCCTGGAGATGAGTATGTCGATTGGTTTGGTGACGATCTTTTCGGTGTAAGACATTTTACTGAAACAAATAATCCAAAAATAATTACAGAGGACTTTATTAAAAAATCAATTGAACATAAAAAACCTTTGATGATTGGGGAATCAAGCCCTGCAAAAATAGGGGTGGATAGGGGAATGGAAAGTTGGAATGATTGGTTTAAACCTTTTTTTCTGTGGATTAAAAATCATCCAAATATAAAGGCATTTTGTTACATTAATTGGGATTGGGGAAAAGATTGGAAACAGCCCGAATGGCTCAATGGGAGAATTGAAGAAAATAACCTAATTAGTCAAAATTATGCTAGGGAAATGGAAAACTCGATGTACTTGCACAGCGTGACAATAAAGGAATTTTTAGAAAAAACTTACAGTGGAAATATTGAAATATTGGGAAAATATGAGGCTAAAAAATGAAAGAATATAAGGAAGGTTGGCAATGCTTTGTTGAAATTGAAGGTAATAAGGTAATTAAGAGACTTAAAACAAAAGAAGAAGTATCTAAAAAAGTAAAGGAATATTTAAGGTTTAAGAATTCTTTAGAATTGTTAGAAGAAAGAACTGAGAAGGTTTATTCAGATATAAAAAACTCATTAGAAATTATAAAAGAATCCAGAATTCCAAAAGCCTATTTGGCAAATGCAGAAATTAACAATGATACTATTAAACAAGATAAAGTAGTTTCGATAGGGGACAAAATAAGTGAATTATTAAATGAAAACAGGACAGAGGAGGCTGAAAAATTAATTATGACTCTGGCAGATTTTATTCTTGAATTATGGAGGTACAAGATTCATGAATATAACTATAAGTTTTATTCTAGTTATGGCCTTGACAATAATGGAAATATTGTGATAATTGATTTTTTAGAAATAACAAACGATAAAGAAAAAGTAAGAAAGCACATTATAAACAAAAAATGGGATAATCCTGAAAGGTATTTACATAAAATAAATATAAAAATAGCGAACCTTTTTATCAAAATCTTAAATAAAAAGCTAACTTTAGATAATTTAGAAAAAAACTGGGGGAAAATATGCTCAAATTAATCCTAATTCGCCATGCCGAATCGATTGCAAATGCGCTAGGTATCAAGCAAGGACAAAAAATAGATGAGCCCCTTAGTGAAATTGGTAAGATACAGGCAAGAAAAACTGCTGAATCTTTAATGGAAGAAAAAATTGAAGCCATTATTTCATCGGATTTAAAAAGGGCATTGCATACTGCCAATGAGATTTCTAAAGTTTTTGGAAAAAAAATAATTGTAGATAAAAGATTAAGAGAAATGGATCATGATAATGAAAAAAATAAAGAATTGGTTAGAAGATGCAAAGATTTTCTTGAAGAGATAAAGAAGTATAACGGAACAGTTGTTGTAGTCGGGCATGGGGGAGTAAATAAAACTATTTTAGCAATTTCAACAGGAGACAGAGAAAAAGGTGCGGAAATTTTTAACAACGTTAAACAATATAATGCCTGCATAAATAAAATATCTTACGAAAAAGGAAAATGGGTTATCGACATTATGAATGACGTATCTCACTTAGATCCTTCAGATATAGCAAAACTAAAAAATGAAAAATATTAAAATTAATAAAATAGCCAGAATAGTTAGAAGGAACCTAAAAAAATATATTGTTGGACATTACTTAAGAAAGAGATATCTCCGAGAGCAACATTCGTTAAGGAAATTAAATCTTGGAGCAGGAAATAATCCTATTAAAGGTTGGTTTAATACTGATTTGCATCCAATAAGATGGGATGTGGCTTATATGGATTCAAGAAAAGAGTTTCCATTTCCTGAAGAATCTTTTAATTATATTCTCGGAGAGCATTTAATTGAGCATTTAACTCTGGAGGAAGGTCAATCTATGTTGCAAGAATGTTTTTTTACTTTAAAAAATGGTGGAAAATTAAGATTATCAACACCTGATTTAAGATTTATTACAAATCTTTATACTCCTACCTCTGAAAATGAAGAATATATTCGATCAGTAACAAATAGATTTTTACCAAGCTTGGTAGGCAAATCTGATTATAGACCTCTATTTGTTATTAATAATGCATTCTATAATTTTGAGCATAAATTTTTATATGATGAAGGATTGTTAAGGGAGATGTTTGAGTATGCGGGTTTCAAGAATATTCAGAGATTTATATATGGTCAAAGTGAAGATCCTCATTTATTAAATATCGAAATGCATTCTAAAGGAGTAGGGATAAAAGGAATCAGCGAAATAGAGTCTTTAGTTTTGGAGGGCACAAAATGATCCAAAAAATTAAAATCTCAAATAATTCAATATTCGGTGAAGAAGGAGAAAAAGTAAATATTTACATCATAGGAACTTTGATGAAATAGTTTAATCTATGATTAAAAATACATGAAAAACCCAAAGCCAAATTTATTCATAGTAGGTTTTCCAAGATCTGGAACAACTTCTCTTCATAATTATTTGAGTAAACATAAAGATATTCAAATGAGCAGAATTAAAGAAATTGCTTTTTTTTCTAAAGATTTTATAAAAAATAAGTACGTTTTAGATAATTGGCCATGTCCAAAGACCAATAAAGAATATTTGTCTTTTTTTAAAAAATCTAAAAAGAGATATTTTGGAGAATCTACGCCATTTTATATATTCTCCAATGTTGCGGCAAGTGAAATTTATAGTCATAATCCTAACTCAAAAATAATAATAATTATTCGAGAGCCCTTAGACTTTCTTTGTTCAATGT
The DNA here is from genome assembly GCA_964357325.1 of Candidatus Woesearchaeota archaeon. Classification (GTDB taxonomy): domain Archaea; phylum Nanobdellota; class Nanobdellia; order Pacearchaeales; family GW2011-AR1; genus ARS1285. Next base: position 741 of record CAYHLB010000123.1, on the reverse strand, counting down.
ATGCTTGGGGCGCAACAAAGGGCTATGAAAGAGAAAAGAATTTTTTTGATTTTCTTAATAGACCAGTTAAAATGAAAAGTAATAGTATAAATTTTAAAGAAACTGTCTTTATGAGAACAAACTATAGCTTATATATTAAGCGATTTATTAAATACTTTCCCAAGAAAAATATTAAAATAATATTATACGACAATCTCAAAAAGAACCCCTTGGAAACTTACAAAGAATTATTAGTTTTCTTGAATCTGCCCTTTAAAAAAATTTCATTTAAAATTTACAATAAAAGCCATGTTCCAAAATACTTCAATCATAATAAATTTAGATCGGGTCTTAAGATGCAGTTAAGAAAAAAGCTTAAGCCCTATGTTATCGATTCGGATAATTTATTATTCAGAAAAGGTTTTATAAAAGAAAGTTTAATTAAACAATGGAGTTATTAGAGTTAAAAATGAAAAACGTAGCAATCATATCACTTGGAACTGGCGGAACAATGGGGCATATGTCTCTCACTACAAATATCTCCAAGGTTCTTTCTCAACATAACTCCAAGGTATATCTATTTTCCGAACAAGATTATTCTAAATTCTCAAATATACATTCTAAACTTATCAATTTTGTTTCAATTCCAAAACAAAAACATCTAAAGACAGTTGGGGGAAGTTTAACTTATAAATATAAAAATGAGTTAGTAAAGCTATTAATGGAAAAAAACATTGAAATTGTAATCTTTTCTACATTTTT
>CAYHLB010000122.1:0-4071 GCA_964357325.1 Candidatus Woesearchaeota archaeon | reverse complement strand
TAATTATTGAGGGGGAGAAAGAAAAATAAGTGATTTTATATATGATATCAGTTCACAGGATTTAATTCCGGACAAAGTATATTTCTTGTTTTATTAAAACGAAATCTTATTAGTTGTTATATTATTTAATAATTCATTGTTTATGAGATTCTCTTAGGTTTATTTTACTCAGCAATAGGATATCAAGTATTTTTTTCAATCCAAAAACTGATTAATTCCTAGCTTCTGTCCTCTGTTGCAATTTCCTTATTGCTTTTGCTTCAACCTGCCTAATTCTTTCTCTTGTAACTTTAAAAATATGGCCAACTTCTTCTAATGTATAGGAATATCCATCACCAAGCCCATATCTTAATTTTATAATTTCTCTTTCTCTATATGACAAACCTTGAAGAATATCATCTCTTTTTTTTCTTAATTCTTCTTCACTAATTCCAAGAATTACTTCTAAATTAGTAAATGGGGATGGATCTTCAAGACTAGATTCTAAATCAGGGCTTAGTGGAATAGAATGCTGAGGAGTTTCACTTTTATCTTTTTTTCTTCCTTTTCTAATTTGCTTCATATAATCTCTTAATTTTTCTGGAAAAAGTTCATTAACATCTCTGTGCAATATTTCTGCTAATTTTTCTGCAATTTCTTGGCTTGGCATTGCCCTTAGTTTTTCATAAGCAGTAATTGCAGTGGTATGAATACCAACCATTCTTCCTAATTGTTCTTGAGTGTATCCTTGTTTTAATCTTGCTTCTTTAAGAGGATAATTTTCATAGTTATCTAAGGATTCTCTTCTACTATCTCCTAATTTTGCTGTCATTTTATTGATAATTTACTTAATTATAAAACTCTTTATAAATCTTATTATCTAGAACTAAGTTTCTTTCTTAAAATCATCTCTGTTGCTTATGCTATTTTTTTATGAATGGCGACGAAGATGATTTTCAATTCTGTCTAATTGTTTTTGAATTTGTTCTATTTCTTTTTCAGCTTTTACATTTACTCTGTAGTCATATTCTGCTCTTATTCTGTCTCTTTGAGCTTCTCTGTTTTGAGACATAAGTATTATTGGAGCTTGTATGGCGGCTATTGTTGAAAGTATTAAATTGAGGAGTATGAATGGGTATGGATCCCAGCTATTAATCCATGCATAGACATTTGTTAACATCCATAGGAAAAGAAATCCTAAAAAAATGATTATAAATGTCCAAGAACCTGCCCATTTAGTAAGAGCATCTGCTGCTTTTTGGCCAATTGTTCTTTTGTTTGTTAATGCAGGATGATTGCCTCTTTTTTCCATTATTAAAAAAGAGGTTTGAAGTTTATAAGGTTTTTAGTTATGCTATTTGTAACTACTAAGTGGGAACAAATAGAAAGATTTATATAGGAAAAAATAAATGAGTTATTATGGCAAAATGTGAGTATACACCTAAAACATTGGATGATCAAATTATTAAAGATGGACTTTGTGCAGTTTCTGAATTGTCTCAAGATCCTATTTCAAGAGATAAATTTTATGTAGTCGGAGGTATGGCTACTCAAACTTATCTTCCTAGCAGATGTAGAAGAGGTACATGTGATATTGATTTGGCGGTTTTATCAAGATTGAATAAGGAAGATTTTAGGGTTTTTTCTAGAAGAGCGAGAGAATATTTAGAAGATAATGGTTATACATTGAGGGATAGAAAATCTCAATGTGCTTTTGTTTTAGAATATTTTGATGAAAATGGAGTTTGTTTTATTGAATTTCCTAGGTTTAGTGAAAAGAGATTTGGAGAAAAGTATGATGCTTTGAAAAGAGAAAGAGAGCATGCTAATGTGAAGATTATGGAAGGAACCTATGAAACTTGTTTTTTTGCAAATCAAGTGGATATTGTTGTTCCTAAACTTGTAAGAAGTATTAATTCTTTAAAGAGAAATCCTGTTTTTGAAAGATATTTAGGTGGGGCTAGGCAAAGTCTTTCTGATGATTTGGTAGTTCAGTCTTTAAGAGATATTGAAGAGCTAAAGAGAGAAGCTATGGAAAGACCTGATGATGCTGAACAAGGAGAGTTATTGAAGTTTGTTTCAGATCTTTATGATATTAGGATTCTTTCTGAAATTGCTGGATTAAATCCTAATTATTTTAATATTTCAGCTAGTGCATGGAATACTCTTAATGAAAAATCTTGGGAAAGAGATTTGATTGCTAGAACAGTTCTTCCATCTGGATTTTTAGAACAATGATAGGTAACTTTTATTAACCTAGATTGGATTTATTTTTTATGATAATTAAAGCCGGCCTAGAAATTGGAAAGCAGGTTCCAATCACTGCTGGATTGGAAGTCCACCAACAACTAGATAGTCATAAATTATTTTGCAATTGTCCATCTATATTGAGAAATGATAATTCTGCTGTTGAAGTGAAAAGAAAATTGCATGCTGTTGCAGGTGAAACAGGTGAAATAGATATTGCTGCAAAACATGAAGCATCTAAGGATAAGGAATTTGTTTATTATTTTTATGATACAAATTGTTTGGTTGAGTTGGATGAAGAACCTCCTCATTTGATTAATGAAGAAGCATTAAAAATTGCACTGCAGATTGCTTTGTTTTTAAATTGTGAGATTGTTCCTGTTGCTCAAATAATGAGGAAAACTGTTATTGATGGAAGCAATACTTCTGGTTTTCAGAGAACTGTTTTAATTGGAAGAAATGGCTATGTTAATACTGAATATGGAAGAGTTGGAATTTCAACTGTTTTATTAGAGGAAGATGCTGCTAGGGCATTGAATGCAAAAGATGATGAGGAAGTTAATGATAGTGTTAAAATTTTTAAGTTAGATAGGCTTGGACTTCCTTTAGTTGAGATTGCAACAGAACCTGATATAAAAAGTCCTGAGCAGGCTAAAGAAGTTGCATTATTTATTGGTGATATTTTAAGAAGCTGCAAGGTTAGAAGGGGAATTGGAACAATAAGGCAGGATGTTAATATTTCTATTGATGGGCATCCTAGAATTGAGATAAAGGGTTTTCAGGATGTAAGAATGTTTATTCCTGTTATTGAAAATGAAGTTAAAAGGCAGGAAGAGAATTTAAGAAGTGGAAAGGAATTGAAAAGTGAAGTTAGAAGAGCTAATGTTGATGGAAGCAGTGATTTTTTAAGGCCAATGCCTGGAAGTGCTAGAATGTATCCTGAAACTGATTTGCCTTTGCTTAGAATTTCTAGGGAAATGATTGATGATGCAAAGAAAACTCTTCCAAAACTTCGAAGCGAAATAAGGGGAGAATTGAAAAATAAGGGTTTGAGTGATGAAATGATTGGATTATTAAGTGCTGAGAAACTTCCTATTTTTGAAGCATTGTTAAGATTGGTTGGCGATGCTAATTTTATTGGAAAAGTCTTGCTTTTATTGCCTAGAGAAATTGCAAGTCATGAAAAAATAGAAAATATTGAAGAAATTTTGACAAATGATGTTATTGAAAGTGTTGTTCTTGCTGTTAATAGGCATAAAATTAAGATGGAAGATGTTAAACATGTTATGACTGAGATTGCAAAAGGAAAATCTTTCAATGATGCAATTAAAATTGAGAGGATTGATACTAGGGGGATTGAAGGAGAGATTGCTAAGATTGTTAAGGAAAAACCAGGACTTTCTATTGGAGGATATATGGGTTTAATTATGGCTCAGTTTAAAGGAAAAGTAAGTGGAAAAGAAGTTACTGATGTTTTAAATAGGTTATTGAAAAAATAATATGGAACATTTAGCAATAATGAGAAAATCATGGGGATTGACTCAAAAAATAATTTCTAAAGAAAAGAAAATTGAATCAAGATGGTATATTAATAAATATCCGCCTTGGAATAAGATTAAACAAGGAGAAAAAGTTTATTTTAAGGATTCTGGAGAACCTGTTTCATTAAAAGTAGAAGTTGAAAGAGTTATGCAATTTGAAAATGTCAAGAACCATTGAATAAATTCCGTGGCGTGTGGTTCTTGAGCACCCCAAAAACGCCTTTGCTTTTTATCCATTAAAATAGGGTATGCAAAGAGCATTTTTGATGTCCTAAGATATTTATTACATAACCTATCCTTCGTA
>CAYHLB010000121.1:0-4120 GCA_964357325.1 Candidatus Woesearchaeota archaeon | reverse complement strand
AGCTTCATTATCTCTAATTGCATTAGCACTTTTTCTAATTGCAGTTGCACTAGATGCACAGGCAGTTGAAACAGAATAGCACTCGCCATGAAGACCCCAAATTATAGAAATATATCCTGCAGATGAGTCTGGAAGAGACTTAAAACAAGTATCTGGACTAACTCTAGAAATTCCTTTTTCTAATTGTCTTTTTTTCTGTTCTTCAATTTCAATTATGCCGCATAACCCATGGCCAACAATAACCCCTGTTCTCTCTCTTGTTTCATCAGGATTAAAATCTAAAAATCTAGATTCAGTTATAGCCTGATGAGCCGCTTCAACAGCATAAATTGCAGATGGGCCATATCTTCTTGCTTCCTTAACACTAAGTCCAAACTTTTCATAATCAAATTTAAAATCATTGAACAACAAACCTAACTGGCTTCTATATCCCTCTAACCAAAGAAATCTTCCAGAAACATTTTCAATAGAACTTCTACCATTATACAAATTATCCATCATAGCATCAACATTGCTAGCATCAGGTAAACAAATTCCTCTTCCAGTTATTACAACTCGCCTATTTTCCATATTTAAAAATTAAAAAAGGAGTTTATAAGAATTATCATAATTAATCACTTCTTTTATTTTCAGCATATTCTATGTCCAATCTTCTAACTAATTCAGCAACAGGAATAATTTCATCACATAAATAAGCATTTGCTCCTGAAAATGCAAAACCAGTTTCAAGACGTCCTTTTTGCGCATCTATTAGTGCCCTTGCAATACAATATGGGGGAGGATTATCTGAATTTTCAGGTTTATTACAAGGATCTAAGCACCTATATATGCATCCAAGCGGATGTTTTTTACCTTCTAAAACATCTAATAAAAATTTATTCCTTATTGCCCTTCCAGGCATTCCAACAGGACTATCAATAAGGATTATGTCCTCTGGATTTTTGCAATCAATATACTCTTGCTTGAATCTAAGATCAGCATCGCACTCATCTGTACAAACAAATCTTGTTGCCATTTGCACTCCCTCAACACCCCAATCTTCTACAGCTCTTCTTATATCTCCACCATAAAATATTCCTCCTGCTACAATAACAGGAATTCTTCTTCCAGCATTTTGTTCAAATGGTTTTAATGTTTCACGAACACTTTTTACAATATCGCCCAAACCATGTTTAACAAAATTTGCATTACTAAGTTCTTCTTTATTATATCCCAGATGCCCACCTGCCATTGGACCTTCAACAACTACAGCATCAGCATAATATCCATATTTCTTTTCCCAAAGTTTGCTTATTAATCCAGCATATCCTCCTGAAGCAACTATTGGAATTAATTTTGTATCTTTTACACTGTATTTTAATTTTAGCTCAGGCAAATTTCTAGGAATTCCTGCACCAGAAAGTATTACATCAACTCCTTGCTCTAAAGAAGTTCTAAATAAAATATCCTTCTCTCTAAGAGCACACATAACATTAACTCCGAGAAAACCTTGCAGGTTTCCAGATTCATCTTGAGATAAAACTCTTGCCGCTTGAATTTCTTCAATAAATGCAGCCACATTTGCTTTAACATAAAGTTCTTCAAATATAAGTTTTCTCTCTTCACTTGAAGCATCAGCTATTCTTCTTTCATTTTCAATTAATTCTTTTCCAAATCTGTCATTTGCAACACCGAGCCCAACACTTGCAATAACTCCAAGTAAACCATTTTTCATACAAGCAGAGGACAATCTTTTACCAGAAATTTTAACTCCCATTCCTCCCTGAATACCGTAAATTCTAATTTGAGAATTTCCAGACCCAATAGTTATCGGAGGTATATTATTATAATTCATAATAAAATTAGTTAAAATAGGCTTATAGATATTTCTATAGAATAATATTATAAATAATAATCTACTTAATTGTACCCATTAGTATATCCACTTTTAGAATTTGTTGTAGTCTGAATTCTATCTCCACCATGACTAATCTGTCCACTAGATTTAGAATTTCCATTAGTGTATCCACTTTTAGAATTTGTTGTAGTTTGAACATCATCTCCCCCATGTTGAATTTGCCCACTAGATTTAGAATATCCATTAGTGTATGCACTTTTAGAACTTGTTACAGTCTGCATTCTAGTCCCACAATAAAATATATTTGTTAAAGGATTAATTGGTGGAGCAATAATTACAGAAATATTTGTAGAATTATTAATATTCCCATTAGTATTATTTGTTGAATTTTCAATAAGATTTGGCAGAATATTCTGGCTTGAATCAATAGCAAAAACTAGAACAATATACATAGTTAATGCAAGAAAAAATGCTGTTAAAATAAATCTCCTCTTCATATTGCACCTTTATTTAAATTTAGCATTAATTAGTATTTATATCTAACTTACTACTTACTTCAGATAAAAAATTATTATTCATTTCTAAAATATATATTAAAGAGGATAATGATTAATAAACTAGTTTATGATTAATTTTTTATGAAATTTAAAAGATTAATTGAAAGAGGTAAGGATCTATTAAAAAAAACATCAAGGTTTATAGCAAGAGATATTACAACAAGCACTGCACTATTAATTGTGGCATCCCCATTTCAGGCAATTAATGATACTTATGTTTTAGAATATCTTGGCAAAGCATTTAATTCAGATAATATGATGGCGATGACAAATGAAAGTTCTATTTATGCAAAATTTGGAGTTGCTGCAATAACTTATTGCGGAGCAGGTTGGGGTTATAGAAAGGGTAGAGAAGTTTATAGAAGATTATTAGGTATTAGTGATAAAACAAATGAGGTAATTCAAGGAGTTAATGATTGGATATACACAGCAGCATATTCTTCAAGCGTATTAATTGGAGGTTATCTTTATTCTCATGAAAGTGATTGGTGGAAAATAGGGACAGCATTAACTATTAGCGCTGCTTCTCAATCAATTAGAGGACCATTAATAGGTTATTCTGTTGATTGTTTTCAGGATATGTTTGGGTTCAAAGAATGCAATAGAACAACTTATCCAAGTGTAGTAAAAAGAATGGGAAGAAAAGGAAAAGCAGTTGTTGCAGCTGGTGCTGTTGCTGCATCAATTGGTTTAATGGCGTTATTATATAATTTAACTCCAAGTGAATGGAGCAATCCTAATAGATTACAGGAGAGAAAACAAAATATTCAACAACTGGAAAAAACAAAACATTCTCAACAATTAGGAAGAACCTATTCCATTCAAAGTTTAGAGGAAATTGTATAATAATTATTTGGAATTTTCTATTTGTTCAAATCATGCATAAAATATTATTAAAAGATAGCGGGCGAGCAATTCCATTTTGACTTATATAGTTTAATAACAAAATGAAATAGCGAGGGCAGGATTTGAACCGTGCGACTTCCGGGTTATGGGCCCGGCGAGAACTCCAGGCTTCTCTACCTCGCTATATAGATATAAAAAACAAAGTAAAAACCCTTATAAACTTAACTCTTTCCAATCAGAACCATGCGACTTCCAGGTTATGGCGAATGTTTCCATTTAGGCAAATTATAAAGAATATCTGAATGGAAACATGAGATTCCCGGCGAGAACTCCAGGCTTCTCTACCTCGCTATGTTGAATTCCTCTGGAATTTAACACTCTGAGAATTACTATGTAATTCTCTAGGTGTTTAAGTTCTTTCAGAAGAACTTAAAGATAAGCGGATATAGTAACTACTTATCCTTATAAAAAACAAAGTAAAAACCCTTATAAAGTTAACTATCCTAAAGAAAAAAATGACAAAAGTCCTAGGCATTGACGAAGCAGGAAGAGGCCCGGTAATCGGCCCATTGATAATCGCAGGAGCAATGATTGAAGAAGGAAAAGAATCTGAACTTGGAGCTGTAAAGGATTCTAAATTATTAAAACATAAAGATAGGGTTTCTTTATATCATCAAATAACAGCACATTCTGAATTTAAAATAATAGAAGTTTCTCCAAGGGAGATTGATGAGGCATTGGATGAAAAAAATACTGAAATGAATTTAAATTGGCTAGAAGCCCATAAACAAGCAGAGATAATAAATCATTTTAATCCTGATAAAGTTATAATTGACTGTCCACACCCTGTTCCAAAAAAATTTGAAGATTATGTAAAAAA
>CAYHLB010000120.1:0-4206 GCA_964357325.1 Candidatus Woesearchaeota archaeon | reverse complement strand
TAAAAATGCTAGAAGCCTTCTTTATTTATTATTATTCAAAATCGGGAGAAGAAGCTTATAAATATATCATTAAAATCCAGACTTATTAAAATTATCAATCAATATCTTTTCACAAAATCCACTAACTTATCCAAAGTAGTTGTTGCAAGGCATATGCATGTGTCTGCTGCACCATAATAAATCTTAACATCTTTATTATTCTCAACAATAGCTCCGCAAGTGAAAACAACATTATTAACTCCTCCAACTCTTTCATAATCTTTTTCAGGGGCTAAAATATAATTTTCTGACCTTCTAATTAATTTTGAAGGATGTTTTAAATCAAACATTGCTAACCCTAATCTATACACATTTCCAGAAATTCCATGATAAATATGTAACCAGCCTTCTTCAGTCTTTATAGGAACTGCTCCTGCTCCAACTTTTTCAGAATCCCAAGAACCTGCAACAGGTTTCATTACGCATTTATTTCTTCCCCAATAAGTCAAATCTTTGGAATAGCATATCCACATAGATTTGCTTGAACTTGGTCTATGATACAAAACATATTCATCATCAACTTTTTCAGGAAGCAAAACAGCGTCTTTGTCAGCAGGAGATAAGATTATTCCAAGCCTGTCAATTTTTTTAAAATTTGTTGTAACAGCAAGTCCTACTGCAGGACCCTGGCTTGAATGTGCAGTATATGGAAAATAAAGTTTATTGCCTATCTTTGTTATTCTTGGGTCTTCAACTCCATATCTTTCACAAGGCTCTTTATGAGATGGTGAAAAAACATAAGACTTTGGAATAGTAAAATCTATTCCATTATCACTTGAAGCAAGAGTAAAATGCGATTTTCTTTTTGTGTCTTCAACTCTTACTAAAAGAGCATATTTTCCATTTAATTTTATAGCTCCTGCATTAAATATATATGCACATGCAAAAGGAACATCTTTTTTAGAAATAATCGGATTTTTTTCATGTCTTTCAACAATACTTTCTAATTCTTTTGGTAAAACTTTTGAGGGCATAAATTAAATAAGGAATTTATTTCTTTTTAAATCCATCTGGCTCCCGAAGCGCAGATACAACTTGCATGTCCGGAGTGTATATGGAAGGTTTCTTCTTTGGAATTTTTATATTCATTGGAGAAACACCTGTAACCCTATATGTTATTATGCAAGCAGGATATTCTTTTTCAAGTGTAAATATATCATCTTTTTTTGGAATCTCTCCATTTACTATTAACTCCAAAGAATCTACATGATTTTCAGCTTCTGCAATAAGTTTTAAAATATATTCTGGCATTTTACTAATCAGATTTAGATAAAAAAACTACATAACTATCCTCAAATGCTTCTACAGGATAATTTTTAGGTCTTGCTTCAGGAACTAAATATCCTGGTACTATAGCAAATTGAGTGTTAATAAACTGATTTCTGCTTGCTTCAAGTCTTTCAATAATATCAGCTAATCCTGAACTGACAACGGGCCCTTTTAATGATTCTTGAAATCCTTCTCTTCTTAAATCTTCATATATAGTCATTTTAATTATTTCGCAAAATAAGGGTTATAAACATATATGAATAATATTATATATATTCTATCAATTATTTCATATCTATTATATTCTTTATCCATAAAAATTTTTAAATGTTTAAATTTAGGGATTATTTATGAAAAAATTATTTTATGAAAAACAATTAAAAAGGCTTGTGCATATTATGAGTGATGAAAGAGGATTAATTCAGCATGCTCAAGGAGCAATGCCTCTTCCATTAGAACATGGCTATAGTATAGATGATGTTGCAAGAGGCTTAGTTGTATTGTCAAGAACATTTCCAAGATTTGATGATAAAGAAGTGCACAATGTTTATTTGGAATACATTAATAGAGCGCAAAAAGACCATGAACTTTTTCATAATTTTTATGAAAGAAAAAATGGAAAATGGCAATGGAGAGATGAACAATCTCATGCATTGCAAGATTGTTTTGGAAGAGTAATGTGGGCTTTAGCAGAATTTACAGGTTCTCAATATCCAGAAGGTGAAAAAAAGAAAGCTGAAAAGATATTCTTAAAACACTTGAAAGTTGCTAAAGATTTAGAATATAATACAAGCAAAGCATTCACTCTTCTTGGATTAAGTGACTATGTTTCAAGAACAGGCAATGGGGATGTAATGAGAGTTGCAAGAAATATTGCTGAAAGTCTTGCTGAAAAATTCCATGAAAATAAAGACGATAATGAAAGTTGGATGTGGTTTTCAGATAAAATGACTTATTGCAATCCAAAACTTCCTCATCCAATGATTATTGCAGGTCGTACTCTTAAAAATAGAGAAATTTTGGATATTGGAAAAAGCTCTCTTGATTTTTTAATTTTAAATTCTTTTGATGAAAATAATATTTTTCATGCAATTGGAAATAAAGGTTGGTATGAAAAGGGAGGGCGTCCAGCAAGATATGACCAGCAGAGTGTTGAAGCAGGAGATATGGTTGAGGTTTGTGTTGATGCTTACAAGATTTTAGGTTTTGAAAAATACAAAGAATGTGCTAGAAGAGCATTTGAATGGTTTAATGGAAAAAATATAAGTGGAAAAAGCATGATTGATTATGTTTCAGGAGGATTTTATGATGCTATTACTGAAAATGGAATTAATACAAATCAAGGTGCTGAATCATTATTATCTTATTTGCTTGCTGCAACAAAATTAGAAAAATTAGAATAAAAATTATTCTTTTTTTGGTTCTTTTGCTTCTACATCTCTTGTAATTATCACAGGTTCTGATTTTTGAGCAAATTTGTTTTCTAAAAGAAGAGAACAATATTGAACTAATTCTCTTGTAACATTATCCCAATTCATTTCATGTCCTCTTGAACGAGCATTTTTTCCCATTTGAGAACGAGCTTTTTCATTAAATACAAGATATTCAAGTGCTTTTGCCATTTGATTAATAGATGGCCTATTCTCATATTTCCCAATTAAATCAACGAGTATCCCTCTTGAATCAGGATTGTTCCCTATTATTCCTTTCTTAATATGATTTCCAGGACATAATAATTCTTTTGCATGTGCAAATTTTGTTGCAATAACAGGTTTGCCTGAACCTACTGCATCAGCTAATATTCCGCTTGAAATCTGCTCTTTATTTCTATAGGGCAAAAGTACTATGTCAATTGCAGTATAAAAATCTCTTAAATCTTGTTCATCTAGATGACAGTCATAAATTATCACATCATTATTATCAATATCTTCTCTTGTTAATTTTTCCAGACTCTTTGTTTTTATTGTTTTTAATCTCTGTTTTTTAATTATTTCCTGGATTCTTTTTTCTATTTCTTCATGTTCTTTAGGTGAATCTGCTATAAATCCTGGGTGATACTGTCCGGCTACAAGATAGACTATTTTCTTTCTTTCTTCAGATGTTTCAGAGAAAAATTTGCTTATCATTCTTCCATAGGCTTCAATCCCAAATTCAATACCCTTACCTGTTGATTTTAATCCAAGAGTTCCTACAATTAATTTTCCTCCAAGATTGTATTTTGCCCTAACATCATTTGGATTAATAGAGGATAAATCCTGAATCCTTATTCCATGGTCAATGTGCTTTAATTTTGAGAGATTTATTCCATAGGTTTCTGAGGAAAGAATTTCTATTGCGCTTAAAGTTGGAACAACAATTCCATCAGCTAAATCAGACAGTTCTTGTATTACTCTTTTTTGATGCTCATTTGGATTTCTTACTACTGTATGAAGATTTACTACTGTTACTGAATTTTTTCCTCCTTCTTTAAAGATTCTTGCTATACCTTGATAGTCATTTCCAAGAGCATTTCTTCCTGATAATCCATATTCATGCTGCAATAGCATTACTGTTGGAGTAGGTCTTGCATGAGCTCTCTCTAGGATTGCTCCTGCTGCTTGATACCAAGAATTTTCATCATATTGATTAATAACTAAATCTACTGGAAAATGATAAAGATTTTTTCCATTACTCTTGTCTATTGCTGTTAATCTTACTGAATCAATTTCTCTTGAATGACCTAAAGCTGTTATTAAATCCTGAGAATGAGTTGCTATTCCACATATTTCAGGTATGTAACTGCTAATAACTCTAACATTGAATTCCATAAAAAATCCGGGACTAAATGATTTATAAATATTTCTATTGTTACAATTGTTAAGTAGTATTCCATTTTTATATAATTTATTTATGGATAAT
>CAYHLB010000119.1:0-4214 GCA_964357325.1 Candidatus Woesearchaeota archaeon | reverse complement strand
AACCTGATGTCTGGTGCAAGGCAACAGAACATGTAAAAGAACAAATTGAACTAATAAAAAAATTAGAGGAGAAAGGTTATACATATAGAACAAGTGATGGGATTTACTTTGACACATCTAAATTGAAAAATTATGGGAAGATTGCTTTGCTAAACAAAGAAGGTTTGCAAGCTGGAAAAAGAATTTCTTTTGGAGAGAAAAAAAATAAAACTGATTTTGCACTCTGGAAATTTTCAGAAGAGCTTGGAAAAAGGCAGCAAGAATGGAAATCTCCTTTTGGAGTTGGATTTCCAGGATGGCATATTGAATGCTCTGCAATGAGCATGAAATATCTCGGAGAGCATTTTGACATACATACAGGAGGAATTGACCATATTCCTATTCATCATGCAAATGAAATAGCTCAAAGTGAGGCTGTGACTGGCAAAAAATTTGTAAATTATTGGATGCATGAAGAATTTCTTACATTTAAAGGAGAAAAAGTTAGCAAGAGCAAAGGGGGGCTTTTTACAATCTCAGATCTTGAAGAAAAAGGATTTCCCCCCCTTTCATACAGGTATTTTTTGCTTACTGGAAGCTATAGAAAACAAATTGATTTTAGCCTTGAAATTCTTGAAAATGCAAAAAATTCCTATGAAAGACTTAAGAGGATAGTAGATGAAATAAAAGACGATGGCAAGATTAATGAAAAATATATAAAAGAATTTGAAAAAGCAATGGATGATGATTTGAATACTCCTGAAGCATTGCAAGTATTATGGAAATTAGTTAGAGATGAAAAAGCAAATGGAAAGATAGGGGCAATAAAAAAAATGGATGAGGTTTTTGGGCTTGATTTGTTGAAGAAGGAAAAGGTTGAAGTTCCGCATGAAGTTAAGAAACTCGTTGATGAAAGGGAAAAAGCAAGGAAAGATAAAAATTTTAAATTATCTGATGAATTAAGAGATAAAATTCACAAATTAGGATTTAAAGTTGATGATAGTAAAGATGGTGTGAAGATAAGTAAGTTGCAATAAACTTTTTAAAGTAGTTAATTATCAAATTTTAATGGCAATGGAAGATATAATTAAAGCAGCTATTGAAGAAAATTGGGATTATGTGGATGAAAGGATTCCAGAAGTTTGTGATATTCCTGAAAATCAAATCAGAGCATTAGAATTATTAAAAGATTTTGATGGAAACTTAAGAGATCTTGGAGCTTCAATAATACAAAAAGCCCATATACCTCCAAAACGATTTTTAAGATTTCGAGAAGCATTGGCAGAAAATGTTTTATCTGACCCACATAAATATGCAAAATACAGAGCTGCTTTTGCATTAGCAGAACATGGGCCTGGAATTAGTTATAGAAGAAGAGTTCTCAAAGTATTGAGGGAGGCAAGTTCTGATGAAGATGTAGGTGAAATTGCAAGAGGATATTTAGAGAGATTGGGATGAAAAAGACAAAAAAACTAAAACTTAAAGAATTACCAATGGAATTTAATCCAGGCTTATCAAAATATGAGCCGGTTTTACCTTTGAGAAAAGGAAAATCCCAAGAAGTTGTTAAAAGAAAAAGAAATAAATGGGCTTTTTGGTTTATTATAATACTGTTAATGCTTTATCTTCTTGAAATATTAGTTGTTTATATAGTAAATAAATATTTTTAAAATGAACACTCAAACAAAACCTGAATTAAAAGAACCAAAACATCCTGGCGGTGTTGCTTTAGATACTGAAGATAGTTCAAGAATTGATGTGTGCACTACGCCTAATTCAAATCATCCTGAATGGGTTAGTGTTTATATCAGACATCCTTCTGTTAATATGAATGGATTTTTGAGAAAAGTAACTGGATTAGAAACAAGATTTCTTCCTTATTCAGCCACTGAATTAAGAGAAAGATTTCTTGGATTAATGTTAGAAGAAACTCCTTTAATGGATGAAGATCGGGGTAATGGAGTTTATGCTATGAGATATCACGAATCTGTAAAAGATAGGGTTTATGATGCTGTGAGAAGAATATAAAATAAAAAGGGATAAACTCTTTTTATATAAAATTAGTAAACTATAAAAAAACATCATCCTTATCTGTTCTATGAAAAATTATTTTAATATCTGGGATATAATTGCTTGGATAGTTTTAGCAGGAATTTTGATTTGGTTGATATTAAAAACTTTTAGGATTATTTAAATAAAGGAGGTGAAAAGAAAATGCCATGTGGATGTTGTAAGAAAAAAACTAAAAAGAAAAAATAGAGCCTTCTTAAAAGAAGCCTCGGGAAGAACAGGACTATAAATTAATTATTTTATTTTTTATAGATTAAAATGTTTCTATCAATTGGTAGTGTATTTTTGAATAAAGATTAATAAACCTAAAAATAGGAGTCTTATTTGATTACAATGAAAAAGGAAACAATAGGGAAAATACAATTGGCTTTAGGAATATTAATCCTAGCTATTGGAATTTATTTATTCGTTATAAATTATAATTTAAGATATGGACAGGTTCTTAATATTAAAGATAAACTCCCTAGTTCAGATAAGGAAGATTTAATGAATCAATATGTTAATGCATGGAATAGTTTTCAAACATCTGAATCTTTTAAAAATGCCAGCAATGATACAAAAACTATAATGAAAGTAGGTTTTGCAAATACATTGTTTACTTCAATGGAATCATACTATGCTCAAATAACAATGCTAATTTATTTTGGGGTTGTTTTAGTTGTTCTTGGTTTAATGACAATATTGCAAGGGCTTGTTAATCTTAAAAAAGAAATGCAAAATGAAATACCTGCTATTAATAAAATAAAAAATCTAAAAAAGAAGAATTAGAGCCTTCATAAGAACCCTCGGGAAGAACTGAATTTTAAATGGATTATATTTTTATTGTTACTACCTTTGGTAGATACAAATATACCGAATGTTTTAAAAACCCTTGATAACCCTTTCTTTTATGAAAGTTATAAACCTTATACAACAAGCTGAGGAAGATAGAATAAAAGCGAAGGAATTAGCTGATTTAGTAAATCCACTTGTTGCTCAGGCATTTGGGGAAGGTTTTAGGGGAGATTATCAATTTTTACATGAGGGCGGATATTCTCCAGGAGCTGGAATATGTTATGTTGGTAGAGAAAAAACAAGAAAAGAATACCCTCCTTTTACAAGTCTTCTTAAAGAGATTTTTGCTGGAGGAATACCTTGGGATGCTTGGGAAATGGCTGGAGATTTTATGAATGATTCTTCTGGCAAAGAAATAAAAATGCCTCAGAGAGATGGTTCAATAATAACTGTAAGACCTGAATATGGACCTCAAGCAAGACAATATGCAGCATTATACGAACAATTATTTAAAAAAGAAGTTACAATAAGAATTAAACTGCCTAAGTAGAAGATAATTATTTTTATTTTATTAGTTTAAGCACTATTCTGCCTTATTTTTGATTTATTTTTTGTGAAGAATTCAATTGCTTCTTTTAATTCTTTATGTGTTTTTGCATATTCGTTTATATCTATTTTCTTTTTATATGCTTCACAGGATTGAACTAATGCCGTGGCTCCTGCTTTTGTTCCTTTTGGATGAGCATGGCATCCTGCACCCATTGTTGTTATGAAATCCATGTTTCCCATTACTTCTATGAATGGTTTGAGAAGAGTTGGATTAAGTCCTCCTGAAATAATTGGACAGCATTTTTTCATTCCTCTCCAATCATCGTCATCTAAAATTACATGGTGGTGTATGTCTTTCTCTACAAGGTTTATTGCATCTTTATCTTTTGTTGGAATTGTTAGCCAGGATTGCTCGAAAAAGAAGCCCTTTCCCTGATATTTTAAAATATTATTTGCAGCTGTAACATCTTCTTCAGGACTTCCTGCCATTTTTCCAATGCCTGCTGTTCCGGTATGTATTCCTGAAGCTCCTGCAAGTCTTGCAAATTTTGAAAGAACTAATACTGAAAAACCAAATGGATTTTCTTGTCTTGTAAATGCTCCATGTGCTGCTCTATGGAAATGAATAAAAACATTTGGATATCTTCTTCTTAGAGTTTGAACCGCCATCCATCCTGCTGTAATTCCATCAATTAAAAATGCATAGCTTCCGGGTTCAAAACCTGCATTAATAATTAATTCACATCTTTTAATCATTGTATCAAAATCAGGTGCTGATACATTGAAGGAATGAACTTTCTTTTTTCCTGATTTTTATACCAAGGATCGTCACTCCAGTTTTC
>CAYHLB010000118.1:0-4234 GCA_964357325.1 Candidatus Woesearchaeota archaeon | reverse complement strand
AAAAATAAGTATCAATAAACAAAAGCTGACAACTCCAGTTACAATCTTTCCTTTATTTCTTTTTCTATTTGTTTTATGAAATCATCTTTTTTTATTTGAGTTACTTTATTGTTGTGCCTTAGTGCAAGATTTCCTGATTCTTCTTCTTTATTTCCTATTGTTATAATATATGGAATTTTTTCCATTTCAGCTTGTTTTATTTTTCCATTTATTGGTTCGGATTTTAGGTCAGTGTTAGTTCTAAATCCTAATTCTTTTAATTCATGTTCTAATTTTTCACAGGATTTGTTGTTTTTGTCTGTGAAGTTGATGATTCTTATTTGAATTGGAGAAAGCCAAAGAGGAAGTTTTCCATTTGTGTGTTCAAGCAATATTCCTGTGAATCTTTCTAAAGAACCGAGAACTGTTCTATGAAGCATCACAGGTCTCTTTTGATTATTATCTTCATCAGTGTATGTTAAGTCGAATCTTTCTGGCGTTGCAAAATCTAGTTGTATTGTTGCTGTTTGCCATGTTCTTCCAAGGGAATCTTTTATATGGAAATCTATTTTAGGACCATAAAAAGCACCATCTCCTGGATTTATTTTAAAATTCATTTTTTTCTTTTTTAATACTTCTTCGAGAACTTTTTCTGCTTTATCCCATAATTTTTCTTCTCCAATTCTTTTTTCAGGTCTTGTTGATAATTCAACATGATCAAAATTTAAGTTTAATTTTTTATAAATTTTTGAATTTAAATCTATTATGTTCATTATTTCTTGTTCTAATTGTTTTTCAGTGCAGAATATATGTGCATCATCTTGCGTAAATTGAATTACTCTGAACATTCCACCTAAAACTCCAGATAGTTCTTGTCTATGGACTATGCCGAGTTCTGCAGCCCTTATTGGCAGGTCTTTATAAGATTTTGGAGTTGTTTTATAAATAAGCATTCCACCTGGGCAATTCATTGGCTTTACTGCAAATGTTCTTCCTTCATATTCTGTTAAGAATATATTATCTTTATATTTTTCCCAGTGTCCGGATATTTGCCAGAGTTTTTTATCTAAGATTTGAGGAGTTAGTATTTCTTGATATCCTGCGTTTCTATGTTCTTCTCTCCAAAATTCTATTAATTTGTTTCTTATTATTAATCCATTATTATGCCAAAAAACCATTCCAGGTGCTGTTTCTGAAAATGAAAATAAATCCATTTGCCTTGCTATTATTCTATGATCATTTTCCTTGAGTTCTCTTGTATCTAGTTTTGATTTTGAAACTTCTTTTAATAATTGTTTGTAATCTATTTCCTCATTTTTTGAGATTATTTTTTTATTAGAAGATTGTTCATTACTTCCAATGCTTCTGCTTAATTCAGAAAGAGGATGGCCTTTACATTTTAGTTCGAATTCTTTGTAATAACCAAAAGGAGCTCTTGTTACTTTATATGGGCTATTTTGTGATAAAGCATGTTCTGCTTGTTCAAGTATTTTTAGTGCAAATTCAGGATTGCTTAGACTTGGTGATAGGTGTGCATAGGGATAAAGGACTATATTTTTTGCATTAATTTGTTTAGTAATATCTGTGATATTATTAACATATTCTGCTAGAATATTTGGATTTTCTTCATCTTGCTTTTCAACTGCTGTTAGAATAACTAGTGGGTCTTTTACTTGAATTTCTTCTTTTCTTTCTTTTGATAATTCTTCTGGATTTTTTATTGCACTTTTTATTGGTTTAAATTTTATGTAATCGCAGTGCAAAGATAGTATCTTCATAAATTGATAAGAAAAAGCTGGTTTAAAAAATATTCTATTTTTAACTTTCTCAAAATCTATTATTTTCTATTGAATATATTGATTTATAAACTTGTATTTAAATGGCAAAAATGATATTATTTTAGAAAGGGGTAAAATGAAAGTATATAAATTCGACAAGACTAAGAATTCTAAAATTGATAGGAAAATTGTTTCAAGTTTTGGAGAAGCTGTTTATAGCTGTCCTGAAATAAGATCTGTTTTTATTAAAGTGAATTTTAAGGATGGAAGCAGCATTGGATTTAAAAGAGATGAAGATGAAGATGATTTCCAAGATTTTTTTGAAAAATTAGAGGAAAGAGATAATGAAGAACAGGAAGGAGTTTAGTTTCTTAATCATTCAATAACCTTTAAATATTCTTTACTCTAGACATAATTAAGATGGTGAAGATAAAAGAGGTTATTGCTAGAGAGATTCTTGATTCTAGAGGAAATCCTGCTGTTGAAGTTGATGTAGTTTGTGAAAATGGATTGTTTAGGGCAAGTGTTCCTTCTGGAGCAAGCACAGGAGTTTATGAGGCTGTTGAATTAAGAGATAATGATAAGAAAAGATATAAGGGCAATGGTGTTTTAAAGGCTGTTCATAATGTTAATACAATAATTGCTGAAAATATTATTGGGAAAAGTTTTGAAAAACAAAGGGAGATTGATGATTTATTGATTAGACTTGATGGAACAAAAAATAAATCTTGTTTAGGTGCAAATGCTATTCTTGGTGTTTCAATGGCTGTTTGCAGAGCAGGTGCTGATGCAAGAAAAATTCCTCTATATGAATATATTGCTGAACTTAGTAAAAATCAGGATTTAGTCATGCCTGTACCGAGTTTTAATGTTATTAATGGTCGCAGACATGCTGGAAATAATCTTGCATTTCAGGAATTTATGATTTTGCCTGTTGGAGCTGAAAATTTTAAAGAAGCTATGAGGATTGGAAGTGAAGTGTATCATTGTTTAAAGGAAATAATAAAAGAGAAATATGGGGCTGATTCTATTAATGTTGGAGATGAAGGGGGATTTGCTCCAAGTGTAGGCAATGAAGATGGTTTGAAACTTTTAAAAGAGGCTATAAAGGTTTCTGGTTATTCTGAGAAAGTTAGGATTGGTATGGATGTTGCTGCTTCTGAATTTTTTGAGGTAGTAAGTTCAAAGTCAAGAGACTTTGAAAGCGCCGCAGGAAGATATAATCTTGGTTTTAAAGAAAATAAGAAAGATTTAAAATCAGGAGAAGATATGATTGAATTATATAAAAAATTTATTAAAAATTATAATGTAATATCTATTGAAGACCCTTTTGACCAGGATGATTGGAAAAATTATTGTAAATTAAATAAAGAAATTGGGAATAAAATTCAAATTGTTGGAGATGATTTGCTCGTTACAAATGTTAAAAGAATACAAGAAGCTATTTCAAAAAAGGCTTGCAATGCTTTGCTTTTGAAGATAAATCAGATTGGAACAATCAGTGAATCAATTGATGCTTGCAATGTAGCTAGAAAAGCTGGTTGGAATGTTATGGTTAGCCATAGGAGTGGAGAGACTGAGGATAGTTTTATTGCTGATTTAGTTGTGGGCCTTGGTGTTGGGGAAATTAAAACAGGAGCTCCTTGCAGAAGTGAAAGACTTGCAAAGTATAATCAATTGATAAGAATTGAAGAAGAATTGATTAAAAAAGGTGTGAAAGTGAAGTATTTTGGGAAAAGGATGTTGAAGGGATAGAATTTTAAGGAGTAGCATATCCTGATTTTTTTGTTTTATACTTATAACCTAGAAGTCCAATTAGTCCAATTATTAATACTGAAATAGCAAATATAAATGGTATTTTTAATTTATTAGTTAAGGAACTGCCTACTACTGCTCCTGTAATTCCAGGTGTTGATTCTTGAGAGATATTTTCTTGAGTTGTGTTTTCTTTTGAACTATTTGAGATTACTTTTATGCTTGTTGAGGCATTTCCTGCTTCTTGTGTTGAAGATTTGTTTGTTGTTGGTTTTGTAGTAGTTGATGATGAACTTGATGAGCCTCCACCACCGCCACCGCCCCCTCCTCTGCCTCCGCTACTTGGGGCAGTAGTTGTTTGAGTGTTTGTATTTGTATTAGTTTGTGTTTCAGGAGTTGTAGGAGTATTATTTACTGGTTGATTGGTATTTCCATTTTTATCTGCATTAGGGTCTGTTTGGTTTTTCTTTTCACCAGTTTGGTTTATTGTTATTTTTGGAGCTATTCCTGTTGATAGCACTGTTTCATCTTCTGATGCAGCCATTATTATGTTAAGGCTTAGAATTATAATTAATAGGATTGCTATTCCCAGTATTGTTTCTTCTTTTTTCATTGTTTTCTATAATATAATTGGTATATAAAATTTAGTTACTACTTGTGCTTGATGATTTGATGAGAGATTTTTTTAAATTTGTTTTTCGATTAAATATAAAAACTAATAT
>CAYHLB010000117.1:0-4257 GCA_964357325.1 Candidatus Woesearchaeota archaeon | reverse complement strand
AAGAGGTTTTAAGAAGAATTTTAGGTGGGGGTGAAATATCTAAAGCAGAGCATGCTGGAAGGTATTATCATAGGGCGCTTAATGCAAAAAATATACTTAAGAAAGAGTTTGAAAAAGCATTTAAAGAATGCGATGTTATTGTAATGCCAACTGTTCCTAGAATTCCTCATAAATTTGGAGAAGAAATAAGCCTTGAAGACATGTATAATTATGATACTTTGACTGTTCTTGCAAATATTGCTGAAATTCCTGGAATTTCAGTGCCTTGTGGAGAAATTATTGAAGGGAAAGATGTGATTCCTATTGGAATTCAGATACTTGCTAAATGCGGTGATGATAATTTTTTGTTAGATGTTGCGAAATTTTTTAATTAGAGCCCTCTTAAAAGAGTCCCAGAAAATAAAATTTTCTGGTCCATTCAAAAGTAAAACTTTATGGTCTCGGGGAGAACTGGATTTTAAATGGATTAGAGATATCCATAAAATTTTTATTCGTAAGATTTTTAAACTATTTATTTTCAGAATAAATATGTTAATTCAATCTAATAGCGATTTAATGAATATTGAAAGATTATTTACATCTCTTGAGGGAGTTGATTTATCAAAAGTTAGTCTTGATACAATAGTTGATAGAATTTCTAGGGTTGAGGATTCTATAACATCTTCTGGAGTAGATAATGCAGAAGAATTATTGCAAAGACTTGAAAGATTTACAGATATTGCTGAAAAACATTTTAGTCCTGAAAAAGATGAAGGGGCTGTTAGAAGTTATGTTGGTGTTTATGGAAATTAGAACTTATTTTATAATTTTGTTGGAAATCATTAATTTTTAGGCATATTGTATTATGGCCAATCGGGTGAAAGAATAAAATTAGATTGGAGATTTAACTCTGAAGGAAGAATGGAGTTTATTGATTCAATGCTTTTTCCTGAGAGGAAAATTTGTCATTTAATGGGTGATGTTGATAGGGGAAAAAGACCTCCTCAATGGGATAATGCTTTATTTTGGTATAATCAAAATTTACCTGAAAGATTAGAACTTACTCAGGGGAATTTTTTTACACAATCTTTTTACAAGAAATATTCTTCATTGTTGAGGTTTGGCCATAGTTCGACAAGAAAAATAGTTGATGGTTTGGAAAATGATGAGGTTTTAGATAGCTATGAATTAAGGGATGGGCAAAAACAATTGAGAGAATTAATATGTGATTATGAGGCATTAGGTATTTTACAGAAAGCTGCGGTTTTGCAACCGAGGATAACTGAAGAACCTGGAGATTATCTTTTTGTTGAATATAAGTCTTTTAATGGTAATGAATAGATTTTATATGTTCTGTCCGGAATTAGACTGGTCAATTGTTACCTTCTATTAAAATCACTTATTTTTCTTTCTCCCCCTCAATAATTAGGGGGGAGTAAATAAAAATTAGACAATAATTAGTCTAAATTCTAAGAAAGTAATGAACTTCGGACAGAGCCATTTTATAATTAATTTTATATACTTATGGTTGATTTTCTGTTAATGGAATATAAAAATTTAATGATAAAATGGGGAGGAAATGCAGGATTTTTAATAAAAGCAAGTGATATTTATGTTTTTATTGATCCATTAAACTTAAATGACGAATCTAGTGTTTTAAAAGCAGATATTATATTAATAACTCATGGGCATTATGATCATTGTTCTATTGAAGATATAAAGAAGATAATAAAATCTGGAACAAAGATTATTGGGCCTGCTGAAATTCTTTCTCAAATAAGAAGGGTAAGTGATTTTGTTGATTTTGAAATAGGGGAAGTTGGGAAGAAAATTAAAGTTGATAGAATTGAAGTTGAATGCATTGCTTCTTATAATCTTAATAAACATTTTCATCCAAAGGAAGAAGGTTATTTGGGTTATGTTTTGGACTTATTTGGTGTGAAAGTTTATCATTCAGGAGATTCTGATTTTATACCTGAAATGCTAAATGTAAGTGCAGATGTGGTTTTACTGCCTGTTGGCGGGAAATTTACAATGAATAGTGAAGAAGCAGTAAGAGCTGTTGATGCAATAAGACCTGAGCTTGCTATTCCTATGCATTGGGGAAGTGTTGTAGGAACAAAAGAAGATGCAATGAGAT
Source organism: Candidatus Woesearchaeota archaeon (assembly GCA_964357325.1). Classification (GTDB taxonomy): domain Archaea; phylum Nanobdellota; class Nanobdellia; order Pacearchaeales; family GW2011-AR1; genus ARS1285. Next base: position 2,138 of record CAYHLB010000117.1, on the reverse strand, counting down.
TTGTCAATAGCTGTAGGGAGATGGGAGTTGATTCTAGGATACTTGAGAAAGAGATTTAATTATCTACTTTGAAATCTTTCTAATTCTTGTCTAAGTTGCTTTGGATTTTCTATATAAACAAGATTTATATTAAATCTTCTCAAATATGCTTCTTGTTCTAGATTTAATTTTTTATTTGCTAGAAATGGCGAATATGTAAAAACAGTAAAATCATTTCTTGCTTGAATTTCTGGATGGATATGTTTTCCTGCAACTTCAATTCCTTGTTTTCTTCCAGATAATAATTTGAATAAATATACTGCATAACTTAATTCTCCATCGGTTCCTGGTGAGCTTCCTAAGTATAGGATGGCGTCTCCTAAAAGTCCTTTTATTAAATTATGTTTAAACCAGTTTTCAGTATCAATAATCCTATCAAATAAATTTTGACCCTTACTTTGCAATTGTAGATATTCTTCTAAATGCTTTATTCCAAATGTAGTATCTGATTTAGGAACTGCTCCAATCACTTTCTTACCACTGAACTTTTTATATCGTTTAGCTAATTCTAAAGATATACCTTTATCTGGAAGAAGTTCTATTTCTACTCTAGATTCTGCAATTGCCTGTGCAATTTTCTCTAATTCTGATTCAAACTTTTTTTTAGGCCAACCTAAGAATTCATAATAATGAAATTCAATATCTCCAGGACCTATTAATGAAAGTCTCATTGATTTGAAAGATATTTAAAGTATTAAAAGGTTATTCTTTCTATGATGAAAAAGATAAAAAATAATTTTCCCTCACAGAAGGAAAAGCAATTAGCTAGGGAAGATAGAAGTAGTATTGGGAGTGTAGATAAAAAGATTGCTAAGCTTTGTGATAGGATAAACAAGAAAAAGAACTATTATACCACGAGTAGCTGCGCTGGAAGGATTGTTTTTTTAAAATATAATGATGAAAAAATGGAAGATGCTTTTCTTTTTAGGACTCATGAAAAGACAAATTTTCAAGAAATAAAAAAAGCTCTTGAAAATTTGAAATATGATAAATTAGTTGAATTTCAGCAAACAGCATGTATTCTTCATGTTGCTTGTGCAACTATTTCTGATGCACAGGAGCTTGTTAATAATGCTAAAGAAAGTGGTTGGAAGAGAAGTGGAATAATGGGTGGAAAGAGAAATATGGTTGAGCTTCATTCAACTGAAAGCATGAGCTTTCCAATAATGAATAATGGAAAGATATTAGTTGATGATAATTTTTTAAAATTAGTTGTTAAAATGGCTAATGATAAGTTGGAAAGAACTTGGGAAAAGATTGGGAGATTGGAGAAGAAGATATAGTATCGTTACTTTTTAATAGAGGTAACAATATGCAAAAGTTTATAAATGCAGAATTTCTATAAAAAATATGGCAAATGGAGTAAGATTAATACCTAGAGAGATAAGGGAAGCAGGTTTTCCTATTGCGAGATTTCTTTCAGAAGAAGAACAAGCAAGATATGAAGAAGCTTTCAAGAAATTTTCAGGTAAAGCAGGAGATTCTTTAAGAGTTGGAAGAAATGGTTCTAATTTATGGAAAGTTTTATTCTTAAATCAAATTGGAATAAGAACCGCTTCTTTAGGAGAATTAGAGTCTGCTTTAGAAAATGGTTTTGCTTTGCAAGGACAATATGAAGATGGGGTTGAAGTTGTTTTAAGAAGTGCTGGTGATAGTTATAAGTCAAATGATTATTTAGCCAGAGGACTAGCAAAGATTTTAGGAATTAAAACATTTAAAAGTCCTTTGGTTGTGAAGGGATTAAGAATAAAGGAAGATGAAAGTTCTGATTATGGATTAGGATTTGAAAAAACTGATAAAACAGAAGTTATTGAAGCTCCTGATTTAAGCCATAGAAATTATCAAAGAAGATTTTTAAGAATAAATCCTGATTATTCAATTGAATTTGATGATAAAGCAGGTAGAACTCTTTGGACAAGAGAAGATGGTATGTCCGGGTTGTACTTGGACAGGGGCTTGGGCTTGAATTCCAGGTTCGAGTACTTGGCTGACTCGGACGACTATGGCAGGGTGGTGGTTGTAAATTCTGCCGAAGGTGTGCAAAACGAGTTAATGCCTGCGGGCATGACTATAACTAACTACTGAATCCAATTCGTTAG
>CAYHLB010000116.1:0-4260 GCA_964357325.1 Candidatus Woesearchaeota archaeon | reverse complement strand
CAGGCGATTTTTTGCCTCAGCAAAAAACCTTTAGGGTGGAGAGGATGTCATTTTTTTATGAACCACAATATACTCCAATGAACAAATTATATTGATACACAATTTGTATCAATTATTAGCTTTTTTGATACAATAATTGTATCAATAAAAAGATTTATATACCTAAAAATCCAATGACTTTTATGGAAAGGGATAAAATTTATTATGCATTAGAAGATCAGCAAAAGGATTTTGTTTTAGATGAGTTTACTATCAATAGGGAGGCAATTGATAAAATATCTTTATTGAGAAAAGCAAAGATGCCCATAATAATTTATGGAGTAAGAAGATGTGGCAAGTCATACTTAATGAAAATTTTAAAAAACAAGCTAAATCTTAAAGAAAAAGAATTTTTGTTTATTAATTTTAATGATGAAAGATTGGCTGGATTTAAAATAGAAGATTTCCAAAAAATTAATGATTTTTTAATAGAGAAAAGGTATAGCAATAATTGTTATCTCTTTTTAGATGAAATTCAGGAAACTGAAAAATGGGAAAAATGGATAGATAGAATAAAGGAAAAATATCCTATTTTTATAACCGGAAGCAATTCAAGGATTTTATCAGGAGAAATAGCTACAATTCTGACAGGAAGAACTTTAAAAATTAATCTCACCCCATTTAATTTTAAGGAATATTTAAAAGCAAAAAGTGTTTCGATTAAAGACTGGAAATATGACTTAAATAAACATTCTTTTTTAAGACAGGCATTTAAAAATTATCTAATTAACGGGGGGATACCCAAGAGGGTACTGATTAATTTGCGTTCTATTATTATTGAATTATACGAAGACATTTTATATAAGGATATTATCGCACGAGTTGGACAGGAAAATTTAAGAGAGATTAAAGAACTTGGAAATTATTTTTTATCTAATCCCTCATCATATACTACCTTAAGAGCATTGTCTGAGTTTTCAAAAATTAAAAATCTTGGAACATTAAGGAAAATTTTGACCTCTTTTGAAAATTCGTTTTTATTCTTTTTTATAAGCAAGTTTGATAATTCATTTAAAAAACAAACACGAAATCCTAAAAAAATTTATTGTATTGACAATGGATTTATCAGCCATATTGGATTTAGAGTATCTGAAGATTATGGAAAACTTCTTGAAAATTTTGTGGCAATTGAACTTAAAAGAAGAGGGCATGAAATATATTATTATTCTGATAAAAAAGAATGTGATTTTGTTATAAGGAAAAATAATAAAATTATAGATGCAATACAGGTTTGTTATATGATTAATGAAGAGAACAAAGAAAGGGAGTACTCTGGATTAATTGAGGCTATGGAAAAATTTAAACTTAAAGATGGAACTATATTAACTTATGACTTAGAAGAAAAGATTAAAATAAAAGGGAAGCAGATTAGGATTATCCCTGTTTGGAAATGGCTTTTAGAATAATCGCAAATAAAATTAACCCTTTATTACTATATTTCCAACAATAATCATTCTTAAATATCTGAAAAACAGCCCTTTTTTATATTATAGCAAATAACTTCAATAACTCAACATAATATGGTTATTTGCTTATTAGAAATAACAAAAAATACAAGAATTAATGTTATTTCCTATAAACAGAGGTATCATGGTAAAGTTTGCACACATAGCAGATAGTCATTTAGGTAGCTGGAGACAGCCAGAATTGCAATTTCTTAATTTAGAATCTTTTAGAAAGGCAATAGATTCATGTATTCAGGAAAAAGTAGAATTCATATTATTTACAGGAGACTTATTTGATTCTGCTTTTCCACCAATTGAAACTTTAAAAGAAACGTTTAATGAATTTAGAAAATTAAAAGAAGCAGGAATAAAATCATATATAATCGCAGGAAGTCATGATTATTCTATTTCTGGAAAGACTTTTTTGGATGTTTTAGAAAAAGCAGGTTTTTGCGAAATATGTAAATATGAATTAGATGAAGAAACCCAAAAAATAATCCTAAAACCTCTTATTTACAAGTCCTACTATATCTATGGCTATCCTGGAAAAAAATCAGGTATGGAAATCAATGATTTAAAGAAAATTGAAATAAAAGAAGATTATTCCAATTATTTTAGGATATTAATGCTTCACACAACAATAAAAGAAGTAGCAGAAGGCCTTTCAATTGAAACAATAGACCTAAAAGATTTGCCAAAAGCAGACTACTATGCTCTGGGCCATATTCATGTAGATTTTGAAAAAGAAATAAATGGAAAACCAGCAATCTATGGAGGCCCAACATTTCCAAATAATTTTAAAGAATTAGAGGAATTAAAAAATGGTAGTTTTTACATAATAACTATTGAAGGATTCACAAAAATAACAAAAAAAGAAATAAAACTAAAAGAAGTTGTCCTAGTTGAAGTTGAACTAGAAAGTTCATTAAAAGCAACACAACAAATATTAGAAGCTCTTGAAAAAAGAAATTTAACCGATAGGATTGTTTTATTAAAACTCTACGGAACATTGAAAGAAGGAAAAATTTCAGATATTAAATTTCAGGAAATAGAAGATTATCTAAAAAAAATAAATGTCTATTCTTTTTTAAAAAACACATCTAAATTAGAATTAGAGAAAAAAGATTTTGAAACCCAGATTCAGGCAGGAGAAATGGAAAAAGTAGAAGAGATATTAATCAAAAGATATGAAAAAGAAAATCCATCAAATTTCAATGAATATATATTTCCATTGATTGAATCTCTTGGCCTGGAAAAACAAGAAGGAGAAACAAGCCAGATATTTGAAAACCGCCTATTATCAGACATAAATAAAATATTTGAACTTGATTTAAAATGAAAAATTATCTAATAACAAACACAACCCATTCTTATATTTGCCATGTTAATCCTAGACGCTTTAATAATATAAAATTAATAAATAAAATATACAAGGGAGGATACATTGGTAGATTTCAAAGACGTATCATCAAGGGAAGATACATCCGAGATTTTTCATTTTAGTAATAAAAATAATAAAAAAATGGAAAGTCGAGTTAAGAAACCGTAGGTGTCTTAGATTAATGATTTTAAAAAAACTCTTAATTGAAAATTTAAGAAGTTATGAAAAGCAAGAAGTTAATTTTCCAAAAGGCTCTGTTCTTCTTTCAGGAGATATTGGCTCTGGAAAAACAACAATTTTAATGGCAATTGAATTTGCTCTTTTTGGACTACAACCAAGTCAAAAAGGAAACTCTTTGTTAAGGAGCGGAACAGATAATGCAAAGGTTATTCTGGAATTTGATGTTGAAGACCAGCAAGTAGTGATTGAAAGATGCTTAAAAAGAGGAAAGAAATCTATTTCTCAAGAATATGCAACAGTGACTATAGATGATGAAAAGTTTGAAGGAAGTGTAACTGAAGTTAAAGATAAGATACTAAGATTACTCAATTATCCATTGGAGTTTTCAAAAAAAACAAATCTCCTTTACAAATACACAGTATATACTCCTCAAGAAGAAATGAAGCAAATTATAATGGAACCCGGAGAAATAAGGTTAAATGTCTTGAGGCATGTTTTTGGCATAGACAAATACAAGAGAATAGAGGAGAATACCTCAATATTAACTTCAAGATTAAGGGAAAAAATAAGAATAAACGAAGGAATGGTCTATGATTTAGAAGACCATAAATCATTATTAAACCAAAAGAAGCAAAACTTTTTTGATTCAAAAGAAAAACAAACCCAAGCAAGTATAGATCATAAAAAATTAGTAAGCGAAAGGGAAACAAAAGAAAAATCAATAAATGATATTCAAGAAAAAATAAATGATAAACGCTCTTTAGAAAATGAGAAATCAAAATCCTTGATTTTAATTTCTGAAAAAAATCAGCAAATAATTGGATTAAAAAACAACATCTATAATTTAAAAATTCAAATAGAAGAAGCTAAAAAAAGTTCCTTTAATGTAGATGAGTTTAACTCCCTAAATGAAAGAATAAAATTCCAGGATTTAAAAGAAGAAGAGATTCAAAAGGAATACATACAGATAATTGGCAAGATAAACTCCGAAGAATCAAGAAAAAAAGAATTAGAAAATCTTAAAATAAAATTAACAGGTCTTCATAAATGTCCGACCTGTCTTCAAGATGTTACAGAAGACTATAAGAAAAATATCCTCTATAAAACAACCGATGAAATATCCTCTTCTAAAACTTCAATGGAAAATCTATTGAGATTAAAAAAAGCTTTTTCAAATCAATTAGATGAAATAAAAAAAACAAGAGAAGAGTTAAA
>CAYHLB010000115.1:2405-4281 GCA_964357325.1 Candidatus Woesearchaeota archaeon | reverse complement strand
CTACTCTTGAAGCTCAAGTAACTAGACTTGAAGCTCAAAAGAGTGCTCATTCTGCAATTGATGAAGCAACAAAAGCAGAATATAAAGCTGAACTTGCTGGAAGAGATGCAGCTATTTCAGGTTTACAAGCACAATTAAGTGTTAAAGATGCAAGAGAAGAATGGTTTAAAGCTCAGTATGAAAAAGTAATTGCTCAGGAGATTGTTAGTTGCTGGGAAATGATGGGTGGAGGAAAGGTAAGTATTTTTAATGATTGGTTTGTTCAGACCTGGGGTTTTGGAACAATAACTTCTTCTTGTGTTATTTGTTCTAGGATTGCTTTTGATAGAAAAAGTTTGGAAAAATCTGGAATAAGTGTTAATGATGTAAATGTTAGAAATTACATGATTACTCATAGAATGCCAAATAAGGATGTTTCATATTTTGTTTATTTAACTGGAAGCGGAGGTTTGATGAGTGTTAAGGAAAATAATGGGATGACTAGTATGGATAATGTTATTTCAACTGGAGGAAATAATTCTAATACTCAAACAGAACAAATTCAATTAGAGAATAGTAATCAAACAGATTCTGGAAGAGAACTTTCTGTTATGTTTATGCAAGTGCAAGCCCCTGAATATAAAAAAGTTTTAAGAAATAATCTTGTTACTATGCTTGGAATTGGAGGAGGAAGTTATGCTGTTGCTGGTCCGAAATATACAACAAGAGCAATTACTGCTGTTGGAAAGAGTCCTTGGTTTTGGATTGTTGCTGCTATTGCTGGAATTTATCAGTATGGTTCTGTTGTGAGTAATCAGGCAATGACTGCGGGTTATTGTGGAGATGTTAATGTGGGGGATAAATCTACTTTAGGTTGTAGTGTTGTTAGAACTGTTGATTATGGTGCTGAAGATTTGAGTCAATATTGTTCTAAGGTTGAGAGTATTCCTTAATTTTTGAATAAGGGACAATGTTTTGTTAATGGTAAAAGGTCATTAAATGCCTGCATGCAGTCATTTTTAATATTTATTCTCTTGAGCAGATAAAGACTTCTTCCTAAGTTATGAGTAAGTAAGGATATAGTAATCAATACTTAATTGTACTTAATAATTTGCTCCCTATTTGATGATTTATAGTTGTATTGTTATTGATAATAAATACTTTGAAGATTTTTGAGCATGAGGAAAAGATTGAGCATTATCTTTGAGTAAAGTATTTTTATGAACAAATTTGAAATAAATGTTTATAATATAAGTATGATTCTTCAAATGAGTAAGTTTTATAATGTTTCTTTATTATTTATTACTAGGTATTTTAATATGGAAAAAAGAGCTGAGGCAGGATTGCTTGAAACGATTGTATTTCTTATATTGAATATAATTTTCTTTGGAGTTATGATGGTTTTTGCATATAATTCTGGAAGTCAGTCTTTTATTTATGAGCAGGCTTATGCAAAACAACTGGCTTTGCTTGTGGATAATTCAAAGCCAGATATGGTTGTTATGATGAATATCGAGGAGTTGATTCCAATTGCTCTTAAGAAAAATAAGGATATTAATAAAGTTTTTAGTGTTGATGAAAAGACAAATGAAATAAGGGTTAATTTAAATCCTAGGGGAGGTTATGGTTATAAATATTTTTCAGATAATTCTGTTAAATTGGAAGTAAGGGAGAATTATTTGTTTGTTATTATTGGAAAGAAGTGAGCCTTCTTTGAAAAGAATGGAAAATAAGTTCAAAACAAGTTTTGAAAGACTCGAGAAGAAATAAGAAATGGAAAGAAAAAACTGGAACAAGAGGGGTGGAGAGAAGCTATTGTCATTGTGGTGGTTTTTTATACTTGGAGTTATTGGAGGATTTATTGTTTTAGGAGTTGTTATTTATTATTCTGCTGATA
>CAYHLB010000115.1:0-2305 GCA_964357325.1 Candidatus Woesearchaeota archaeon | reverse complement strand
GGAGTTATTGGAGGATTTATTGTTTTAGGAGTTGTTATTTATTATTCTGCTGATACAAATGTTAATTCTATTGAAGCATCTATACTTGTGGATAGATTTGTTGATTGTTTAATTAAACAGGGGAATTTAAATTCTAATGTTTTTAATTCTGATTATTTGTTTAAGGAATGCAATCTTGATAGAAAGATGTTTGTAATGGGAAGCTTTCTTTATTTTAATGTTTCAATTTATGATTCAGATAATAATCTTGTTAGGGAATTGATTAATGGAAGTGGAACATTTGAATTAGATTGCAAGGTTGGAATGAAGATAAATGCAAAGTATTTTCCTTCTTGTGTTTCTGAAAGTTATTTTGCAAATATTGGAAATAAAAGCTATAGAGTAAATATTTTAGGAGGGGTTAATCAAATAGGCAGGAAGGTCTCAGTAAATTGATATGGAAAGAATAAATAAGAAATCTCAAATTGGAAGCACACTCACGTGGTTTACTGCAACTGTAATTATATTTTTTATTATGGTTTTATTTTTGACTGCGAGTATCCTTGTTTCTGGAGTAAAAAAAGTAGTTTCTGGATGGGATGATGTTAAACTTGAGCAGTTTAATGGAAATTTGGAAAGTCAGAGGGTTCTTTTTAATTTATTGGATTCTTCTTTTCAAATAGATAATGTTACCATGAAAGTAAAGGATTGGTTGGTTTTGGATTTATATAATCTGGAAGAAAGCAAGAAATCTCTGATAAGAGAAAATGTCAAACAAAGGGTTTTAGAATTGGTTGGTGCTAATGGGGATAGGGATTGCTATGCTTTTCAAGCTATTTCTGGTCTGGACAAGGATCCTGAGGAGCTATTAAAAGTTACTGATGCTAGGGGAAGTGGTTATGTTTCAGATTTTATTAGCAAGAGTTCTATTGAAATGAGCAGTTATTATAATCCTGCTATTGATTTAAGAGGAGTTAGGTATGCAAGTGCTGCTCATCAAAAATTACTTGCTAGAGCTACTTCTATTTTTTTAATTAGAGATACAAAGATTAATGTATTTGGAGTTGAAGAAGATTATCAAAAAGTTAAAATTAAATTTTATATTGGGGAGTGTTGATATGAGGATATTGTTAGTTGTGATTGGACAGAGAAGGGGGAAGCAAATATAAAATGTGGAAGAGTATGCAGAATAAATTTAATGTAAGAATTAATAAGAGAGTCTTCTTAAAAGAACCTCAGAAATTTTTAATCTCTGATCGTTCAAAAATTATGAACGTCTCGGGAAGAAAAAGATTTGTTTTAGATAAACGGGCAGGAACTCCTATTGATATTACTTTATTGGTTTTCATGGCTCTTGCTCTTGCTGGAGGAACTTTACTTATTTTTTATTTACATGGAGGTTATGTTAGTTCTAGAATATCTGATTCTAGGTTTTTAGAAGAGACCTATGTCAAGGAAGGAAAAATAGATTTTTATGTTAATGAAATGATGACTAGAGCTATTTTGAAGATTAATGATAAAAGTAATCCTGTTCCTGATTTCACTCGCAATTTTAAGATTGAATTGGAGAAATATAAAATAAATGGAACTTATGTTTTATCAGAGTTGGTTCAGTTGGAAAATGTAAGTAATGAAAATGTTGGATTTGTTGATGGAAAGATAATTTTTTCTATGAATATTAATTTACAACAGAGTTTTGAAGAAAAATTTAGTGTGAATTATAACTTTAATAAAAAGTTTGAAAAAGAGATTTGAAGGTTGTTTTTTTTAGATGTATGTTTTATAGGATATTTAATTTTTTAAGGTAATCATCAACAAGAACTTCAACCAGTGAAAAATCAATGTTTTTATAACCTCTTAATTCACGATTTCTTAATTCTCTGTTTACGCGATTTATTATCATTCTCTTTATTTCTTCAGAATCATTGATTGGAAAAATGTTATTTATAGGATTTATTTTTGCCCTATAAATTTCTGCTTTTGCAAAGCTGGACTTTAATTCTTTATCATATTTTTCCTTGATTTCTTCCTTATCTATTGCTTTCGCTAAGATTTTATGGACTATTGCATTGTAAATATTTCCTACAAATAATTGAATGAGCTGATTTCTATTTTGAGTCATCTTGTTTTTTTACCCCCCTCATTATCAGATTAAAAGTTTCTCTGTATAATTTTTTATAATCTTTTAAAAATTCTTTTTTATTAATTATATTCTGTTTTAAAGGTTTTTTGTCCAATTTAATTATTGGTTTTTGGTTTTTTGAACCAATTGGTTTGGTTTTAATTCGTATTTTAAGGATTAGGAGAGGGTAGGGGGTGGGTGTTG
>CAYHLB010000114.1:0-4294 GCA_964357325.1 Candidatus Woesearchaeota archaeon | reverse complement strand
AATATCAAAAAGAAATCCAAAAGTCAAACTATGCAACAGTCCTCTATGCTTTAAAAAAAACTGAATAGGCCTAAAAAATAATTTTCTTCCAAATCTTGATTCCTTACTATCCAAATCAGGAACAACAAATCCAACTAAAGCAAAAACAATAAACCATATTTTACTGTCAACAAAAGAAATAAAAATTAAAATAAATAAAATTGCAAAAGCCAAATGTGTTCTAAAAAGCATCCTACTTCTCTAATTCTCCAATTAAATTATCAAGATTAATCTCTTCCATTGAAGCAACAACAAACTCATCATTATTATAAACATTATTTCTCTTAACCTGTCCTGTAACGATTATCTCCTTACCTAAAAAATCCTGCTTTTTCATTGCAAATAATTCAGGAGTTTCTAATTCCTCTTTACCCATTATCTTCTCAAGCTGTTCTGAAAAAATAATACTCCTTATATTTCCAGTCCCATCATCTAAAACAAAATTAAGCAAAGCCCTTTTTTCAGGAACAACCTTTCCATGTTCAACACAATCTCCGCTTTCACTTGCTTTTTTCTTGCAAGCAGGACAAACATAAAAAAACTTTGGCTCAAACATTTGTACAACAAATCCCCTAGTAGAAACATTGTCATTAACCCCAAAACTTCCAATATTTTTAGTTAACAAAGGTTTCTTTATCACAACTTCTGTAATCACCCTATTGCTTGGTTTTATCTCAGAAAAAGAAGTCAAATGTATTTCTCCATTTCTTAAAGTAGCATTGCTGATTTCAACAAAACACTCCTGAAATAAATCTCCTTTGCCAATAAGTTCAATATGATTCTCATCCCACATAACAACTCGAATATTGCTAGTTTCATCAGCTAAAACAAAACTCCCGATTCTTCCACTTCTTCCATTTTTATTATACTCCCTTATTGGGAATAAATTAATTATTTTTCCATGTAAATTTATTTTCCTCATGCCAACTGCAATTTGAGATATTTTCATAACCTGTTTATCAAAGCTTATGTTAAGTTCAGCTGCAATTATCTGTGCAGCTCCTGTCTTGCTAATCAAGCCAGATAATTTAGCCTGCTTAGCTTCAATCTTCCTTTCAATTTCAGAAACAGGAAGTCCAGACTTCTCAGAGATAAATTCAACTATTGATTGATAATTTTCATCCATGTTTGATTTTCCTAATTTTTTCTCCCCTTTGAATAATCATATAAAAATACCTGCCTTTATAAGAATTATTGTTCAAAAAAACCAACAAAAACCTTTATAAAACTAGTAAATTAAAACTATCCATGGCATTTGCATTAATAAGAGTAAAAATTATGCCTGATTCACCATCAGCAGACTTAGATAAAATAGAAAGAAAAACAAATGAAATTCTAACACAAGCAGGAAGCAAAAGCATAAAGTTTGAAAAAGAACCAATTGCGTTTGGCCTAACAGCAGTAATTGCACAATTCTCTTGGGATGATTCAGAATCAAATGATGAATTAATGGAAAAAATTCAAAAAATGCACAATGTTTCTTCAGCAGAAATTATTGATTATCGAAGGGCCATAGGCTAATCAAATCAATAGCATTGCTGAAAATACTTTTATAGCTAACCTTGAAATTAAAACTTTAGCTCATTTGATTCCTCTTGCTCATCAAATTCACACATTTTTGTCATTAAGTTAACATATAAATCAGCGAGAAAAGCGAGCAGGAGGAGCTTTTTGAGCTAAAATATCTTGTAAAATTCTTTTACAAGCAAATTATATTTTGATTTGAAAATAAAAGTCAGCATCCCCTTAATCAATAAACTATAAAAAACCTTGATTCTTGTTTTATTCATGCCATTTACTAAAGAAGAAGCAGAAGAAATCAAACAACAGCTTTTAATCCAAGTTGATAAACTTCCAAATGAAAATAAAGAACAAATAAAAGAATATATCAAAGGATTAAATGAAACCCAACTAGAAGAATTTCTAAAGAAAAATAAAATTCAAATATCTGATAAAGGCATAGAACAAGAAGGAGCAGAGCAAGAAGAATCAGAAGAAAAAAGCAAACCATCAGAATGTATCTTCTGCCAAATAGCAAAGAACAAAATACCCTCCTATAAAATAGCTGAAAATAAGAAATCAATATCAATTCTTGAAATAAATCCTCTTTCAAAAGGACATTCCATAATTCTCCCATTAGAACATGTAAAAATAGAAAAAATGCCAAAATCATCTCTTTCACTAGCTCAAAAAATAGCAAAAAAAATAAAAAAGAAACTAAAACCAGAAGATGTGAAAATAGAATCTTCTTCATTCATGGGTCATGCAATGATAAATATAATCCCAATATACAAAGACACTCCCCTAAAAAAAACTCAAGCAAGTGAAAAAGACCTAAAAGAACTTCAAAAAAAATTAAAAACAACAACAAGAGCAAAAAGAAAAAAAGAAATCCTTAAAGAAGATACATCTCAGAATCAATCAGAAAAAGAAGATCTTTCTAAACTTCCAATAATACATTTTAGAATACCTTAGACATACAGGATTAAATTACTAAAACCACCAACCAAACTTCCAAAACAAATATAACAAAACTAAAAATCCAAATAAAAATCCAGGAGTAAACGGAATTCCTTCTTTAATCAATATCTTTTTATTTGTCCTTTTTCTCATCAACAATAACTCTCTTTTTGAAACACCATCCCAGTCTGCTTTTATTCTTTTTCCCTTAACTAAAACATCATGATACAACCAATCTCCTTCTGTAACCTTGCTAGGATTCAATGCCTTAATCATACAACTATCTTCCACACTTTTTGCAAAAACAAATAAAATAGGAAACAACAAAATAACAACTCCAAAAATCACAAAAAAACTACTCCTAAAAATAATGTCAACAATAATCCATAAAATAAAAAATAAAAATGCAATAAGAAACATCTTCCAATATCCCCTAGCATGTTTAATATACTGCCTTTTGAACTTCTTCCAATTCCTAATCATAAGCACAATAGACCAAACCAAAACATAAAAACTTCCTGTAACCAAAAACAATAATATAAACAAACCAAATATCTTAAAATTAGCAATCCAATTATAGCTTAAAGGCAGCAAAGGACCCAATGCAATCATTAATTTTGCATCCCCTCCTGCAAACACCCTTAAATAATAAAACAAATTTCCAAGAATCAAAAATATTCCAAAACCAATTATTCCATTTAATAAAAACCAATAATCATTATTATAAATGCTAAATGCAGCACGATAGGCAAGTGCAAAGAATATCAAACTAAAATTCCAAATATTATCAACTTCCCTTCTTCGAAGATCCTGTAGCACAGCTCCTGAAATCCAAACAAATCCAAGAACAATTAAAAATAAATTCTGATTATTTAGTAAATTCTCAATCATTTTAAATCCTCTTTTAAATTAAGAATTAATCGAGCGTTATAAACTTTTTCAATTAAATACTCCTAAGTTCCTTAGAATACCATAAGCTAAAAATCCCATTGCAATTAAACCCATTATCCAGGTTCCAATCCTTAAAGACCATATTATTTTCAGCTCAGTTGTTTTTTTCATTTTTATCAATTATCTTTTGAACTCTTAGTGCTCCGCCCTTCTTATACCTATTAAATCTGCTTTTAGCTCTCTTATCGTTCCTATTCTTTCTTCTCTCAGGTAATCCATAATCCATTTTAATCACAATGAAAATAAGTAATCTTAATTTATAAAACTTCTCAAATAAAATTTACCATAAGCAAATGTTCTGAAAATAATCTCTAATCTAATTTAGAAGTGTCTTAACACAAAACTTTCCAGGATTAGCAGTTTTATCTGCATTATCAGTAACTCTTGTTGTTGAATCAGTTACTTCTTTGTAAGTCTTTCCAGCACCAGTATCTGCTTGATATGTTTTTAATGTTGCTAAATCAACCCAAGCATAATTACACTTACCATCTATTTGCCCAGAACAATAAACCTTAAGTCTCTCACATGAAACAGACTCTACAGCGCAATCCATTTCACAAACATTAACTCCTGAATTTGGAATTGCCTCAAGTGCTTTACAAGTATATTTTTCCTTTTTTCCACCTTTTTCAAAAAGAACATCTTCTTGAGCAGTACAATAAGTTACATCATTAGTAACACATTTATTATTACAATTAAATGTGATTGCTGCAATATTAGCATTATTAGAACCTCCTGTCCAATCAGTCCAAAGAGTAGCTCCTCGAGTCCAAAAAGTAATCACTCCAAATAAAAGCACTACAAGAACAACTATTGCGATAATATAAGTTAAAATACTGGTCTC
>CAYHLB010000113.1:0-4297 GCA_964357325.1 Candidatus Woesearchaeota archaeon | reverse complement strand
TACTTATGAGAGTAAATGCATTGAAACTGAATTAGATTTTGTATATATGGCATGTACTTGGCCCAATAGGGGTTGTTTCAATGGAGCATGTTTAAATGAAAGATGCACAACAGATAGTAGTTGCAATTCCTTAAATGAACCATGCCCGAGAGTTTGTGATATAGCTGCAGGAATATGTAAACCAAGCACTAGTTGTATTTCAAGTTGTCAAATGACAGGTGAATGTAAAACCTCTGAAGATAAAGAGAATTCTAATGATTATAATTCCTGCACAGATAATTATTGCAATTCATGCTCTGGTTCAGATTGCAATCTAGATAATCCTATAATATATTCTCATACTTGTTCAGCAACAGGGGAAATATCTGGTGGAAAAGGAACTTGGGGTGCTGTTGATTGGAGCGATACAGGAGTAAAGATATGGACTGAGAGAAGATTATATCAGGCCTTTTTATCTTCTTCTGATAAACTTGGTATAAAAATAACAGAAAATAATAAAAAGAACCTTCAAAAAATTATTGAACAAGATTCAGAACTTAAAGCAGCAATAATCCATTATCTTTTACTTTCTCAAACAAGATTAACCTATGTTATATTTTATGATGGAGGTAAACCTGCTGATAAATATGATGAAAATCAAATAAAAGATTTTATAAAATCACAAGTTAAACTTAATAATCCTAAAACAAATCCTCCAGAATCAAAGTATAGTTTATTAAATCTTTTGTATAAAAATTCCAATAATAAAAAAGAATATGATCCACTTTATCCACAATTTTTTATTATGGATGTAAGTTGCAAAAATTTAGAAACTTTTAACAAAATGCAAAGTTTAAGAAGCTCTGCAAATAAAGATTCCTGGGTTTCGTCTAGAGCTGCAGATAAAGCCTCAATCACATTATCTATTTTGAAAAATAGACTTTTAGAAAGGATAAAAGAGATTAGTAAACTCAATGGAGGTTATAATTTTAAAGATTCTTTAAGTCCAATTATTGTATTAACTGGCCCTCTTGCAGGAGATTCAGCAAACATAGGAATATCTTATTATACAAATCTACTCGGAAGTACTCTAACATTTGTTCCCCATGATAACAATTTGATTTCTTCAGCAGAATATTTTACATTTACTCAAGCAATATATAAGTCAGTAATTTCAAAAGAAAAATTTAAAGATGATGAATTCAATGTTATATGTGGTATAAGCCTCGGACCCTATGATACTTCCTCAAGAAATATAAAATATGGATTAAATAGCAAATTTTTTGAAATCATTAAAGCTAAACTTGAAAAAGATATAAAAATCAATCCTTGTTAGATTTTTTAAATTCTTCTCTTGGAAAAATAAGTCCTTTGCTTGTTAAAACAAATTCAGTATCTTCATCATAGGGCATTCCAATATCTGTGAAATAGATTTTTAAAGGCCTTTCTTTTATCCTGAATATATCCACATAGCTCCTTGAAATACATTCGCTTGCTTTCACAAGATACTCTTGTTCTTTTTCAATAAAACTAGCAACCATTGCAACAGGAATTAAATAATCTAAATCAAAGTTTAATTCAAAATGAGGAAGTGTTTCTTCAAGCCATAATAATATCCTATCTGGATTTGGAGTTCCAACAGCTATTTTATCTATATTTTGAATTTCAAATTCTTTTATCCATGGAAATGCCCTAAGATATTCTTTTAGTTTTTCTTTTTGAATATTTTGTATTTTAAAACAATTCAAAGATTTTCCTTCATCTTCATCTACTAATTCTGATGATTTTGAATCACCATATAATAAAGGTATTAGTGATTTATAATCTACTTGATGAACAAATTTTTCATCAAAGAAATTTTGTTTTACTTGTCTTTTTTCAGCATCTGTTAATGTTTCATATCTTTTTCCAAGTGCTTGTCTGAATTCTTCAAATGTGTATTCAGCTTTCTTAGGAAGGGGTTTTCCAACAGCAGCAGTTTCCTGGCAATATGCAACGCTTTCCAATGACATTGGTTTTTCAACAATAGACAATGGAACAAATGCTAAACAAGTTCCAAGAACAATATCTAATAATTTTCTTCCCATAGAATTACCGAAGAGTACTCACTTATAAACCTTTGTAATACCTCGATATTATAAAAACATTTTTACAAGTTTTCCTTCTGTTTCCCTATGATTTTCATCAGATACATTAAAGAAAATTCCCTCATCCAAACTGTCAAAAATGTCAGTTTCGTGAGTTCTTTGTCCAGGTTCTCTAGCAACAACCATAACCTCTTCATTTCTAACTTCCATTTGATATACATCATCCCCATAATCTTGTTTTTTTACAGAGGTTAAAGGACTAACTGACCCAAGAAGACCGCCCATTTGATGCATATTTCTTAAATTCATTTTAGAATCATATTTAGTATCTCTTCCTTCTGGCGCATAAACTCTCCATTGTTGTTTCATTTTCTTTCTATCAAGAACTCTTTTCTTTGTTTTCTCTCCGAAGTCTCTTTAGTTTTTACCTGAGGACTTTTTTTATTTAGTTTCTTTCTTCCGAAGTTCTTTCTTTTTAAAGAAAGAAGCTCTATTCATTATCCGCCAAACCTTTTCTTGTCCTTATCTTTCTAGTAACTTCAGGCTGTATGCTTTGAGGAACTCTTTCAAAACTCTGGTCAACCATTGAAAATGTTCCTCTTCCTTCAGTAGCACTTCTAAGTTGAGAAGCTATTCCAATCATTTCAGCAACAGGCAATTTTACCTTAACAGTAACATGTCCAGCACCTTGTTCAATATCAAGAATCTGTCCTCTTTTGCTCTGAGCGAGTTTTGTGAGTTCACCCATGAATTCAATTGGACCTTCAATTAATAATGTCTGCACTGGCTCAAATAAGCAAGGACCTGCTGTTCCCATACTAGCTCTCATAGAATCTCTTACAGCAGGATAAACCTGTGCAGGTCCTCTATGGATAGCATCCTCATGCAGTTTAATATCAGTTAAACAGATTTTTAATTTTGTACAAGGTTCTCTTGCAAGAGGTCCTGCATTAATCACTTGCTCAATCCCATCTAAAACCAATTCAATTACTTCCCCCAGATGAACCTCACCTTTAATTCTATTCACAATTGCACATTCTTTGTAAATATCAATATACTGCCTTGCTTCATCATTGGAAATTCCACATTCATTTAACTTTTTCCAAATTTCTTCTTCTCTTTTCTTAAATCTTCTTTCAGGCAATTCTCCAGCTTTGATTGCTTGGTAAACTTCTTCTTCCAAAGGTTCAACTTGAATAAAAAATAAATTATGTTTATTAGGTGATTTTCCTTCTCCTTCAACTCCTTTTTTTGAAACAGTTTCTCTATATACTACAATAGGTTCAGAAGTCTTAACTTCAACACCCTTTTCAGTCTTAATTCTATTTTCAATAATTTCCAAGTGAAGTTCACCCATTCCACTCATCAAATTCTCCCCTGTTTCTTCATTGATTTCAATTTTTAAAGTTGGATCTTCTTTTGCAACTTTCTTCAAAACTTCAATAAGCTTAGGTAAATCCTGTGGCTTTGGAACAGTTATTGATTTAGTGATTACAGGATCAAAAATATGTTTTATATTTTCAAATGGTTCTTGAGGATTAAGTGTAACTGTTTCACCAGGTTGTGAAACAAGTCCTGTAATTGCAATAACATTTCCAGCAGGAACTTCTGGAACCTGTTCTGGTTTTATTCCATTATAAACTAGAACCTGTTGGATTTTTTGTTTTTTCTTATCATTATTTAAATAAACTTCCATACCTTCTCTTATTGTTCCTGAAAATAATCTTCCAGCTGAAATTTCTTTTCCAGACCTTGATTCTATTATTGTATTTGTTATAACAAATGCAACCTCCCCATTTCTATTGCAATTAACTAAATCTTTTCCAAATTGGCTTTCAGGATCTCCTTGCCATATTTTTGGAATCCTGTATTTTTGTGCTTCAACAGGAGAAGGTAAATGCTTTACAACAGCATCAAGCAATACTTCAAATAAAGGAGCTTTTTCCCAAACCCATTTTTTTCTTTCTTCTTCACTCATACTTCCATCATATAAACTGATTACATCCTTGAAACTAACTCCCTTTTTCTTCATATAAGCAAGTGACAATGCCCAATTATCTCTTGCACTTCCAAAAATAACACTTCCATCATTAACACTAACTTTCCATTTTTCTCTAAATTGCGGCTCTGCAATTTGTTCAATTAATAAATTAAAATGAGCAATTACTTTCATGAATCTTTCCTGCATTCCTTCAGGAGTTAATTTTAATTCATTTATCATTCTATCAACT
>CAYHLB010000112.1:0-4316 GCA_964357325.1 Candidatus Woesearchaeota archaeon | reverse complement strand
GCTGGTATGATTCTGGAAGCGCTAGTTTTGCACAATTCCATTATCCATTTGAAAATAAAAAAGAATTTGAAAAAAGGTTTCCCTATGAATTTATTTCAGAGGCAATTGACCAGACAAGAGGTTGGTTCTATACATTACATGCAATTGCAACAATGTTATTTGAGGATGTTGCATATAAAAATGTTATTTGTGCAGGACATATTGTTGATGAAAATGGAGAGAAAATGAGCAAGACCAAAGGAAATATAATAAAACCTCGGGAAGTTATTGATAGCGTTGGAGTTGATGCAGTAAGGTTCCAATTTTGTCTTGGAGATACAGGAAATCAAAAAAGATTTTCAATAAAAATGATTAATGAATGTGTAATGCCTTTTTTGAATGTTTTATACAATTGTAAAAAATATTATGAGCAAATAGCAAGTTCAGATTTAAATAAATCTGAAAAATTGAGAAATGCTGGCAAGCCAGTTAAAAATATTGAAGATAAGTGGATTTTAAGCAGATTAAACTCATTGATTAAAGAATCAACAGATTCTCTTGAAAATTATTCAATTGATGCTTCATTAAACAAAATTATAGATTTTGTTGTTAATGACTTTTCTAGAACTTATATTAAAATGACGAGGGAGAGGAATGATAATAGGGAAATTATTGGGGAAATAATGAAAAATGCTGCTTTATTACTTGCTCCCTATGCTCCATATGTGAGTGAGGCAATTTATCAAGATTTCTATAAAGGAAAAAGTGTTCATCTTGCTTCATGGCCAAAATCTGACAAGAAAATGATTGATGAGAAATTAGAAGATGAATTTAAAATTGTTATGCAAGTTATTGAAAAAGGGCTTTATTCAAGAGATAAAGCACAAATTGGTCTGAAATGGCCTTTGGCTTCTTGTGTTATTAATGTTGATAAAAAAATAGATAAAGAATTGATTGAATTAATAAAAACTCAGTTGAATATAAAAAATGCTAAACTAAATGTTGATAAAGAAAACAAAGAAATTTCTGTTGAACTTAATACAAAAATAACTCCTGAACTTGAAGCAGAAGGTTATGCAAGAGAAATAAGCAGAAAAGTTCAAGCTGCTAGAAAAAATGCAGGATTTGTTAAAAGTGATAAAATAAAATTAGGCATTGATATAAGTGCTGAAATTCAAAAATTAATTGAAAAACAAATTGATTTTATAAAAGAAAGGGTAAATGCAAAAGAACTTTTGATTAATGCTGAAAAGAAGTTTGATTATGAATTAGAAGATAAAATAAAGGGAAAGGTGATAAAAATTAGGTTCAGTAAAGTTTGATTGTTTTTCTTAGTTTTTATATATTTTTTAAAATTTATCTTCTAAAGATATTATGATATAGTCATAACAACTTGGGTATTTTTTAATACTATGTTTAAATGACGAAAAGATTTAAATACTCTGAACAGATTATTATTTAGAAAAAGAAGGACTAAACATGATAGTTAAAGAGGAATTTTTAAATAGGTTGAGGAAAATATTCGATCTTAATTTGTATGAGGTCAAGGTTTGGACTGCATTACTATCCAGGGGAGTGAGTACTGCTGGAGAACTTTCCAATATCTCGGATGTTCCAAGGTCAAGAACCTATGATATTTTAGAAAATTTAGAGAAAAAAGGATTTATTGTAATGAAATTAGGCAAACCAATTAAATTTGTTGCATTAAAGCCAGAAGAAGTCATTGAAAGAGTAAAAAAGAACCTTGTTGTCAGTGCTCAGGAAAAAAGCAAAAGACTTGAAAAATTAAAAAGTGAAGATATTCTTACTGAATTAACTAGTTTATTCACTCAAGGAGTTAAATTCGTTGAACCTAGTGATTTAAGTGGAAGTGTTAAAGGAAGGCAAAATGTTTACAATCATTTAGATATGATGTTGAGAGAAGCTGAGACAAGTGTTACAATTGTAACAACTGCTGCTGGATTAAATAGAAAATTAGAAGCACTTACTCCAAGTCTTGAAAAAGCAAAAAAAAGAGGAGTTAAAATAAGAATTGCAGCTCCTATTGATGAATCAAATAAAGCAATTGCAAAAGAGCTTTCAAAGTATGCTGAAGTAAGATCAATGCCAAAAATAAGGGCAAGATTTGCTATAGTGGATTCTCAACAATTATTATTCATGATACTCGATGATGAAAAAGTTCATCCTAACTATGATGTTGCAATATGGTTGAATACAGATTTCTTTGCATCTGCTATGGAGCAATTATTTGAAGCTGCTTGGAAGACGTTTAAGAGTGTTTAAAAAGATAATTCTAAAAGAAAGGATTTAATTCTTAAAAAATTTTCTTCGGAGACTTGTTTATAAAATGTCTAAGGACTAATTCTTTTTAGTTCTTTAATCTTATCAAAATCTTTATCTTCAGAGATAATTTCATTTATATTCATATAAAGAGCAGTAGCAGCATGAATAGCATCTCTAGGTTTCAAATTATATTCTTCAAATAATTTTTGCGCTTTTATCATTATATCTTTTTTTGTTTCAATAAATACGAGGTTTGGAAATTTTAAAAACTGATTACCTTCAATTTTTGCAATATCTTTGCCTAAAAATTTCTGGACTATAAAAGTTACTTCATCCCAGCTTAAAACAGAGGTCACCCCAATAAACTCTTTTCTTATTATTTTTTCTAATACTTTAATACAATCGTTTTCATTTCTAACGATTGCTTGTATAAAAATATTCGCATCAATATATTTACTCTTCATATTGTTCTTCATATATTTTTTTTAATTCTTTAACATCAATTTTTCTATTAATTTTAGGAACATTAAGAAAATTCTTTAAAAAACTCTCCCCATCCTCTTCTTTTTTAATTATGACCTCATCACCCTCAACTCTAAAAGTTATATTTACCCCTATATTTAATCCTAAATGTTCGCGAATATCTTTAGGAATCACAATAGTTCCTTTTTCTCCTATTTCTCGTTTAATTATCATGGTAATAATATTAGTAAGAACTACTATTTAAACTTTTTCCTACTTCTAATTCAGAATTATCTTTATATTCATTTAACTTTAATAAATCTCTTTCAGCAAGCTGCGAAACATCTACACTGAATTCCATTGCTTTGTCGCTTTCAACACAAGAAAATTCTTTCAGAGGAATTTTTTGTGCAGCACAAATGATTCTGAATGCTCCTCAGGACAAAAATGTTGGCAACATTGTAATAAAGAAAAGCGCTGTGCTACTCCTCAAGAAATGGCAAGTGCATCCCCCTGTGAACCTAATATGTAATCTATAATATTAATTTTACTCTCTACTTTCTTTATAAAACTTCATTTGAATTTGATATTCTCCTGCATTGGGAACTCCATGAAATAAAATTCCAGTGCACTCAAATGTTACTAAATCAGCATGATTTTTTGCAAGAAGTTCTGCTTGTTCTACTGCAAGAGCAAGATTTTTGCAAAAATGAGAATTTCCATTATAGGGGCATGATGAACCACAATTTCTAGTTGCACTATCTATTTGATGATATCCGCTTAAATCATATTGTGCATGAGATGGTAATAATGGATGCTCTATTAATTCTGGAAGCTGTTTAGGTTGGCCTATTATCGGCATTCTAAGTGTTGATAGGAGAGATAATCTTGGAGGAGTTTTTCTACTAGATCTTCTATAGAGTGCAAAAAGAGTTTGGCCGTTAGCTCCACAATGTCTTTTCTCATCACGGCTTCTGTTTGTTTGTGTATTATCCTGTGTACAAATCTCAGTCACTTTTAATAGTTTCTTAGAAAATAATCTAAGAGTATTATTTTTTTAATAAAAAAGTGTTTAAAAATCTTTCCTATATGTTAAGTCAAGTTGCCAACTTAACATATTTGCTCTCCATCAAATAAAAAGCATTTACGAATATATTAATTATGGGATAAATGCTTTTTATTTCTAACGATGTCGAGTTGTATTAATATTAATAATAGGTATCAGCGAGATTGATGAGCACGAGGCGAGCATTTGCATTTTACTAAAATTATAAATAATGAAATGCAAATGCGAGGAGTCAATCGAGCAATATTATCGAGCCAACAAAGGCGAGTGAAACATTAAGTTATAGAGTTTACTTAACACTATATTGTGCTCTAATATAATTATATTTAAAACCAATTGTATTTTCTGGTCTTTATGGGAAGAAGAGCAAAAGAAATTAAGCCTAGAATTGAACAAGAAATTGATGGGATAGGTGAATTGGAAAGAATAACAAGAAGTATTAATGGAAATAATCATAGTTCTGAAGGATTAAGTGGTTCTGGGCAAAGTAGTTTTTATTGGAATTATCAAGGGGTTTTATTTTTTA
>CAYHLB010000111.1:0-4350 GCA_964357325.1 Candidatus Woesearchaeota archaeon | reverse complement strand
TTCTTCATCGGTTTAATTAAAAATATTCCCTTATATCCACAATCTTTACATTCTTTATTATTTGAGTTTCCGCCAGTAGTTATTGCAATAATATAATTTTCACTTCTGCATTTTGGACAGATAAAAATATCCTTAGCCATTATTTTCTCCTAGATAATTTTGATTGTCTTAGCTTTGTTATTGTAACATTACTAAAAATCACTTAATTCGAAGTATTTCCTCCTTTAATTTATCTGAATAAAAAGGCCTTCCATCATATTTTAATATTCTATTATCTAGCCTTATTCCAGTCTTCTCTCTTATTAATCTACCAAGCTGTCCTGTAACATTTTCTTCAACTAAAATGACCTTTTTAGCCATTAAGATTTCTTTTTTTATTTCATCAGACAATGGCTTCATATACAAAACCTGCAGAAATTTCCACTTGCCATTTTTATTTTTTATACTTTTATCAATTGAATCCAGTGCATCAAGTATAACTGTCTTAGTACTCCCCCAACCAATAACAAGATTCTTTGCATTAGGATTTCCATAGATTTTTATCATTTGAAACTTTTTTGCTTCCTTCTTTATTTCTTCATATTTTTTTATTCTTTCGTCAGCAGATTTTTTAGTAATCTCAGCATCTTCAACTGTATTTCCAAATTTATCATGCTCATAGCTTGATGCTTTAACAATTACTTCTCCAGGAACTTTTCTATTAACTTTTATTGGAATTATTTTATTTGGTTTTCTATCGCTAGAGAACTCACTTTCAGCAAGATTTTTATCACTTAGTACAATGCTTAAAACATTATATTTTTCACTTAAATAAAAAGCTTCATTTACTTTTTCAATGCATTCAATGGGATCACCAGGAGCAATTACTACTCTTGGAAATTCACCATGTCCTCCACGAAGAGCAATATCTAAATCAGCTTGTGAAGAATAAGTAGGAACTCCTGTTCCAGGCCCAGGACGAGTAGCAAGATAGACAACTAAAGGAATTTCAGCCATTCCTTGAAAACTAAGTGCTTCTGTCATTAAATCATAACCCCCTCCTGCAGTTCCAATCATAACCTTTGCACCTGCAAAACTTGCTCCAATAGCTGCATTTGCAACAGCAATCTCATTTTCAGGTTCAAACACCATCAAATCTCGTCCTGAAGAATTGTTAAATTCTCTGCTTGCAAGCTCATGTGAAACATTTGTAGCAGGAGTCATAGGATAACTCAGATAAAGATTAATATCTGAATTAAGAGCTCCAATTGAAATTGCCTCACTTCCATTCATTTTTATCATGATTTGATTTTTCAATCTCTCAAGATTGAACTTACTATCAACTTCATTATAGCCAGTTTCCCCTGCTTTTACAGCATCATCATCATCTTTTCCAAGTTCATTTCTTATTTCTTCAATAAGATTTTCCTTTGGAATTCCTAAAATCTTTATCAGCATTCCAGCAAGTGTAATATTCAAATTCCTTCCAATATCACAATACTTATCACATTTAATTAAAATTCCATTTTTCTTTAAATCTTTTTTATGTATTTCAGCTGTTTTTTCATCAAGTGCAAGGATTATATCTAACTCACTTTCATTGCTACCAACTCTTTCATCACTTACAGCAAGAATATTAAAATTATGCCCACCTCTAATTAGACTAGGATAATCCCTATAATTAAATGTAAAATATCCATACTTATTTAAAATACTAGAAACAATCTCACTTACTTTGTTTATTCCCTGCCCTGCTTTTCCGCCAATTAAAATATTAATTCTCATTAATCACCATTTTAATAAATAAAATGTATTTATTTAAAGGTTGTGGATTATAGAATAAAAAAGATCTTCCATAAATTTAAATATAAACCTTATTTTTAATTAATATGCTAAAGAGGTATAGAAAAGGAGTGTTTATAGTAGTCTATAGAATTGAAAATCATTCTATTAAATATCTACTACTTTTAAGAAAAAAGCATTGGATTGGTTGGGAATTTCCAAAAGGAGGAGTAGATAGATTTGAGCTAAGAAAAAATGCAGCAAAAAGAGAAGTTCAAGAAGAAACAGGACAAATTCCAATAAAATTTAAATCCCATCCAATAAAAGGAAAATTCAAATATTCAACAAAAATAAGGGAAAGGCCAAATATAATTGGCCAGACTTATAAATTATATTCAGCAGAGATAAAAAACAAAAAAATAAATACCGACAACACTGAAAGCTCAGATTATAAATGGGTTAATTTTTATACTGCATTTAAAATGCTTAAATGGCCAAATCAAAAGTTTTGCTTAAATTATGTAAATAAATATCTAATTTCTAATATAGGTAAGATTTAAATATAACCTTTATCTAGGTTATTATAACCATGATTAGGGTTATAAATGACAAAAATGAAAGACTTTTAAATTTTCTTAAAGCTAATCAAGATTCTAGAAAAATTTTTGGAGAAAGAGAACTAAAAATAATTGAAAAGCAGTTATTAGGGATAAATCTCACTCAATCTGAAAAAAATCGACTCTCTAGAGATATAAGAAAAAAATTAGAGTTTATAAAGAAGATATCAGATTTTTCAGATGAATTTGAATTAAAAAAATCAAGTATTATAAACGAAAAAACTGAGCAAATTAAGCAAAACATTCTTGATTCAGAATATTTTAGAAATATTAAAAGAATAATCTTGTTTGGAAGCACTGTTGAAAATCAACGAACATTTAGATCAGATATAGATATAGCAGTTGAGTTTGATAATATTAATTTAAAACAAGCAACTGAATTTAGAATAAGAATGAATCTTGATAAAGAAATAGATGTACAAGTCTATAATATTCTTCCAGATAAAATAAAAAAGGAGATTGATGAGTATGGAAAAGAGATCTATCAAAGAAAGAATTCAGGATAAGATTGAACAGATTGAAAAATTTAAAGAAGAACTATACGAAATGATTCCACAAAATATGAATCTAGAAGAATATATAATTGATTTGAAGACAAAAGCTATCTGCGAAAGATATTTTGAGAAAATTATAGAAGGAGTCGTTGATTTAGCATTTTTAATAATAAGAGAAAAAGAATTAAAAATGCCAGAGGATGAAGAAAGTTCATTTATTATTCTTTCAGAAAATAGAATAATTTCAGAAATATTAGCAGCAAGATTTAAGGAAGCAAAAGGCATGAGAAATGTTATAGTTCATCAGTATGGAGAGATTGATGATGAAAAAGTTTTTCATGCAGTTTTTGAAGAATTAGAAAAGGATATAAATGAATTCTTGCATAATATAAAAGAGGTGATTAAATGAATCTCAACCCAATTTGGAAAACCCATGAAAAATCAATAATCATGAATGGTGATAAAATGAATATGATTGAATCCTGTGTAGACAGGCATGCAATTAATCAACCGAATAAAGTAGCACTTTCTTTTGAATCAGAGCAAGGAAAGATAACAAACTATTCCTACAAACAACTTGAAGAAGAGATTAATAAATTCGCCAATCTCCTAAATACCTTGAGTATCAAACCCTCTTCAAGAGTATTTATTTTTCTTCCAAAAATACCTGAAATGTATTTTTCAGTTCTAGGAGCAATAAAACATGGAAGCATTGCAATCCCTTTATTTGAAGCATTTCAAGAACAAGGCCTAGAATTAAGGCTAAACAGAGGAGATGCAGAGGTTTTAATAACCAATTCAGAACTCTCAAAAAGAATACCAAAAGATATTCATAAAAAAATTCCAACACTTAAAAATATTTTAATAATAGATGAAGGCAAATATAAAAAAGATATTTTGAATCAACCAAAATATTTTCAAGCCATCCAAAAAAATAGACTAGATACAGCATTAATGATATTTACTTCTTCAACAGCAGGAACACCTGTTGCAGGAGTTGAAATTCCCCATCAAGCTCTTATTCAACAGCATTATACAGCAGAATTAGTTTTAGATTTAAAACCAAATGACAATTACTGGTGTACTGCACATCCAGGATGGGTTACAGGATCTGTTTATGGAATCTTAGCCCCCTTATCAATAGGTTGTTCAATATATGTATTGGAATCTCATTTTGATGCAAAAAATTGGATAGAATACATAAAAAAAAATAAAATTTCAGTTATTTATACAGCACCAACAGTCTTCAGATTATTTAAACCAATAATAAAATCATCAGATTTAAAGTTAGTCAGAAGAGTTTGTTCAGTCGGAGAAGCACTTGTAACATCAGTCTATGATTTTTATAAAGAATTAGGAATTGAAATAAAAGATACCTACTGGCAAACAGAAACAGGAGCAATAGTCATTGCAAATTGGGAGTCTTCATCTTTAAATAAGATGAACTTACAAACCCCTTCATCTTTAAATAAGATGAA
>CAYHLB010000110.1:0-4369 GCA_964357325.1 Candidatus Woesearchaeota archaeon | reverse complement strand
ACCTGCAAGACATAGAAGTGGGCAGCCATTAAAAACAATTACTGAAAGAATTAAAGGAAAAGAATGAAGAATAAGACATAATCTTGCTGGAAAAAGAGTTAATTTTTCATCAAGAACAGTTATTTCACCTGATCCTGCTCTTAAAATAAATGAGGTGGGTATTCCATTTGAAATTGCTGAAATACTTACTGTTAATGAAAAAGTCACTTCCTTTAATATTGAAAAATTAAAGGCTGTAATTAAGAATGAACGCTATCCTACTGCAAATTACATTATAAGACCTGATGGAAGAAGAAAAAGAATAACTCCTGATTTAAAACAAGAAATTTTAGATGAACTCACTGTTGGTTATGTTGTGGAAAGACAATTGATTGATGGAGATGTTGTATTATTCAATAGACACCCTTCACTTCATAAGGCAAGCCTTATGGCTCATTTTATTAAAGTTATCCCATATAAGACATTTAGAATACATCCTGCTACTGCTCCTCCTTATAATGCAGATTTTGATGGGGATGAAATGAATATACATGTTCCACAAACAGAGGAAGCAAGAGCAGAAGCAAAAATATTATTGGATGTAAATCAGAATTTAATGTCATGCAAAGACAATGGAAATTTGCTTGGTTGCATTTCAGATGCAGTTACTGGAAATTATTTATTAAGTGGAGAGGAATTGAAAAAAGCAGATGCAATACAGTTATTGTTCCAATCTGGTTCAAATTTCAAAATATCTAAAAATAAACTAAATGGAAGCGAGGTTATTTCACAAATACTTCCTAAGATTAATTATAAAGGAAAGACAAGAACTAATGAAGTTTTTTCTATAAAGAATGGTGAAATTGACCATGGAAGAGTTGATGAAAATGTATTTGGAGTTGAATCTGGGGAATTATTAAAATTCTTAGATAAAGAGATTGGAAGACAGGATACTATTAGAACATTGGAGAATGCATTTAGTCTTGGAACTCATTATCTATCTAGGCATGGATTTACAATTTCTGTTGATGATTTGAATGTCAATGAAAAAGTAAAGAAATCAACTGAGGAAATAATTGAAGAAGCTGAGACAGAGACTGAAAGTATTATTGAAAGTTATAAAAAAGGTAATTTAGAAATTATTCCTGGAAAAACTTTAGAAGAGACAAGAGAAATTAAAATACTTCAGACATTAAATGCTATTAGAACTAAGGTAGGCAAGGTAGTTGAAAAAGAAGTTTCAAAGGCTAATCCTGTTTCAGTAATGATAAGTGCTGGTTCTGGTGGAAATGTTTTGAATATCACTCAGATGGCGTGTTGCATTGGACAACAGGCATTGTGGGCTAAGAGAATTGGAATTGGCTACACTAATAGAACACTTTCTTTTTTTAAAGAAAATGATTTAAGCCCGAGAGCTAGAGGATTTATTTATAGCTCTTTTTTAAGAGGGCTTGAACCTTATGAATTCTTTTTTGGAGCAATAACTGGAAGAGATGGTCTGATGGATACTGCACTTAGAACTCCTAAATCAGGTTATTTATACAGAAGACTTGCAAATGCATTGCAAGATATAAGGGTAGAATATGACAAGACTGTTAGAGATGGAGCTGGAAGCATTATTCAATTTAGGTATGGCGAAGATGGAAAAGATGTTTCAGGATTACATAAAGATAAAGATATTGCTCCAGGAGAAGCTATTGGAATAATAACTGCTCAATCGTTTGGAGAACCTTCAACTCAGATGGCACTTAATACATTCCATTTTGCAGGAGTTTCTGAAATGGCAGTCACATCTGGACTTCCAAGATTAATAGAAATATTTGATGCTAGAAGAACCCCTTCAACACCAACAATGGAAATCTATCTTGATCGCGAGCATGACAATGAAAAAGATGCAAAGACCTTGGCTGAAAAAATACAGGAAGTAAAATTAAAAGATATTGTCAAAGAAATAAAAATTAATTTTGGAGATAAAAAAATAGAGGCTATAATCAACACTGACTCTCTAAAAAGAGTTCACTCCTCAATTGAAACAATTTGTGGAAGATTAAAAGAAGATTATAAGCTTGATTGTAAAGTAAATGGAAATGCTATTATTTTTAGTGGAAAGGAGCTTAATTTTAAAGAAATCTATAAGTTAAAAGAAAAAATAAAAGAAGCTATTATTTCTGGAATAAAAGGAATAGAACAAATCCTGGTTGTTAAGAGAGAGACTGGATATGTTATATTAACTGCTGGAACAAATCTTCAAGACATTATAAAATTCAAAGGAGTTGATAAAAATAAAACAATTTCAAATGATTTGCATGAAGTTTGTGATGTTTTTGGTGTTGAGGTTGCAAGGGCAACAATAATAAGAGAAATACAAAAAGTTACAACATCTCAGGGACTTGATATAAATGAAAGGCACTCTAAATTAATCGCAGATGCAATGACTTCTGAAGGAAGTGTAAAAGGAATAACAAGAATGGGAATTATTTCTCAAAAAAGTTCTATACTTGCAAGAGCAAGTTTTGAAACACCAGTTAAACATTTTGTTAATGCTACATTAAAAGACAATAAAGATGAATTAGATTCTGTAATTGAAAACATAATCTTGAATCAACCAGTTCCTGTTGGAACAGGTCTTCCTGGATTAATGGTAGAAGTTACAGGGCCTCTTAGTGACAAAAAACAGAAAAAAGATAAATCTGTTGAATATTTGACAGAGCATACAAAAGATTCTTCTAAGAAGAAGTGATACTTATATAAAATATAAAATTCCCTCGAGAAAAACTAAACATACTAAAAAATTATAAATAATTTTTTGTAACTCCCTATTTATCAATAGGAAGTTTTAAAAAGTATATATTCAATTAAAAGTTATAATAGGTGATTTTTACGATAATAAAGCATTATTAAAATATAAAACAAGAAAATGGAAACAATAAAAATTTTGCAATTTTTAAGTTATCCATTTTCAAAAAATAAAATATAAAACAAGAAAATGGAAACAACTAGAACTTTAGATATGCAGTTCATAAGATATGCAAATCTTTTTAGTCAGATAACAAGAATAAGAACGAATCATTGTTTTGAATATAATAATACTGTTATTTTTGTTGTTCCAAAAAGTCTTATTGCAAGATCTATTGGTCCTAATAATATTAATCTGGAAAAATTAAGTTCAATAATTAGAAAAAAAGTAAAGGTTATTGCTATTCCAAGGGATAAGACTGATTTGGAAAATTTTGTTTCAATTCTTGTTAGGCCAATAAGAATTAAAGGAATTGAAATAAAAGAAGATGAAGCAGTAATAAGCACAAATCCTCAGAGCAAAGCATCTCTGATTGGAAGAGGCAAATTAAGGCTTGCTGAAATGGAAAATATTCTTGGACAATATTTTGGTATTAGGAAAGTTAGGATAAAATAGAGCTCTTTTGAAAAAGACTTCGGAGAAAACAGGACTTTAAATGGATTAGAGCTCTTTTGAAAGAACAATCAGAAAATATATTTATTAATGAAATTAATAAATTAAAGAGGAAGCTTTAAAAACCTATCTTATTATCATAATTTATACTTTCTATATTGAAAGAATTACTTACATGGGATTAAAAAACGCAACAAAATTAATGAAAAATAGAAGAAAATTTAGATGGAAAGACAGGCCATATAAAGTTAGGACTTTGAACTTATTTAAAAAATCAGATCCACTTGGCGGTAAAAATCAAGCTAAAGGAATTGTTATTGAAAAAGTTCAAAAAGAAGCAAAACAGCCAAACTCTGCAATGAGAAAATGCTGCAAAGTTCAGTTGATTAAAAACAGCAGAAGCGTAACTGCATTTATTCCTGGAAATTTAGCTCAAAAATTTATTGATGAACATGATGAAGTTGTTATTGAAAGAATTGGTGGAAAACAGGGAAGAAGCAAAGGAGATATTCCTGGAGTTAGATGGAAAGTTATAAAAGTAAATGATCAACCTTTAAAATTACTTTGGAAAGGCAAGATAGAGAAGGGAAGAAGGTAATATGAAAAATAATGAATTAGAAATATCAGAAGAAGAATTATATTGCGTTGTTCTGGATCATCTGAGAGATTTAAACAGAGAATTAGTAGAATTGCATCAAGATGTTCAAGCATCTTTTGATAGAATGGATAAGATGGATTATCAACAAAGTAAATTATATGAGAAAAGAAGATAATATGGAAGATGATTTCAATCCTTTAGATGGAACTTGTGGAAAGAAGTATGAATTAAGAGATGCTTTTGAAGGATTTGAAGAAAAAGAAGAAAGAGACTATGATGAAGATATGCCTTCAGAAGTTACATATAAACTAACAAGGAGACATCCAAAATAAAAAATGGTGGAACAAGAAATTGAAATGGAAGATATGAATGAAGAGAGCTCT
>CAYHLB010000109.1:0-4402 GCA_964357325.1 Candidatus Woesearchaeota archaeon | reverse complement strand
TTGAAGAACTCATGGATGAACTAG
The DNA here is from genome assembly GCA_964357325.1 of Candidatus Woesearchaeota archaeon. Taxonomy (GTDB): domain Archaea; phylum Nanobdellota; class Nanobdellia; order Pacearchaeales; family GW2011-AR1; genus ARS1285. The sequence continues at coordinate 4,378 of CAYHLB010000109.1, read as the reverse complement.
AATTCGGAGAAGACCTATAAGTTATATACTAAAATTTAGATGCTTATATTAATCAGTTAAATTCTGAAAGAGAAAGACAAATAGCAGAAATTGAAAGAAGATATAGTGATGCAATGGGTGTTTTGAAAGGCAAATAAATTTAAAATCTGATTTTTCTTTATTAAATTCCTAGCTTTTGTTCTAATAGGACCTTGCTAGGCCACAAGCCAATTAATAGAACTTTCTTTATGAAAGTCATTAAATTCAATCATGACATTAAGTACTTTGAAAAGGAAATATGAAACGATGGTGATTTACTTTTAATTAATTGGCTAATATGTCCAGGTTGTACTTGAACAGGAACTTGAACTTGAATTCCAGGAACGAGAACTTGGCTAACTCGAACGACAATGGCAGAATGGCTTAGAAAGGCTAGGATTTTTATTACATCAAAATTTTTATAAAAATTTTGTGGCTTTAAAATTATTTATAATTTTAAAATGGCTAAAACTTATAATAATTTATATTCAAGAATTTATGATATAGATAATTTGATGAGGGCTTGGAGAAGGGCGAGAAAAGGAAAAACAAAGAAACCTTATGTAATTGAATTTGAGAAAGATGTTATTGGTAATTTATTTCAATTGCAGAAAGAGTTAGTTGAACAGACTTATTCTCCGAAGCAGTTAGTAACATTTATAATAAGAGATCCAAAAACTAGAAAAATAAGTAAATCTGCTTTTCGTGATAGGATTATTCATCATGCGATTATAAGAATTATTGAGCCCATTTTTGAAAAGTTATTTATCTATGATTCTTGCGCAAACAGAAAAGGCAAAGGTAATTTATTCGCAATAAAAAGATTTGAACATTTTACTAAAAAAGTAAGCAGAAATGGGAAAATAAAAGGTTGGTTTGATAATAATCAAATTAAAGGTTATTGTTTTAAAGCAGATGTGAAACATTATTTTCAAGAAGTTGACCATGAAATTTTATTGAATATTATAAAAAGTAAAATTAAAGATGAAAGAGTTATTTGGTTAATTGAAAAAATATTAAACAATTTGCCTGAAGGGCAAATTGGGGGGGGGGCGAGCGATTTTATCTTGACAAAAATAAATTGAGAAATAAAGAGATGGAATCGCGAATAGAGAGTTTTAATTACAAGAAAGGTATGCCTCTTGGAAATCTAACTTCACAATTTTTTGCTAATGTTTATTTAAATGAGTTAGACTATTTTGTTAAGCATAATCTTAAAGTAAAATATTATATAAGATATGTGGATGATTTTGTTATTTTGCATAGCTCTAAAAAACAACTGGAAATATGGAAAAAGCAAATTGAGGGATTTTTGAATAATGAGTTGAAATTAGAATTGCATACTGAAAAATCAAAAATTATCCCTCTTTCAAGAGGAATTGATTTTGTGGGTTTTAGAAATTTTTATCATTATAAATTATTGAGAAAAAGAAATGTTGATAATATTAGAAGAAAAATTAAAGAGGTTAAAGAAGGCAGAATTAGTTATGAAAAATTTCTTGAAAGTTTTAATGGTTGGAATGCTTATGCAAGATGGGCAAATAGCTATAGTCTTATAAGTAAACTTATTAGAGGTCTTCTTTAATAATACTTATTCTCTATTTCAATTAATTTTATATATTAGCTATTCTTGTTATTTTATGGTAGAAGACTATCTTCAGGTTAGAGTAGGAGATGTTGATTTTTTAGTTGTTGGTTTAAATTTAGCAGAAGAGCATGTTTCCTATGAAAGAATTGAAGAGCACAAAGTTTTTACAGGAGAACGCGAGATTTGGAGAGTTAAAATTACAAAGGATTTGATATCTGGCACAAGTTATTGGTGTTATTTAGGTAAAATAAATGGTTCTTCTGGGTAAGTATATACTGCATCACATATATTCTGTTTTAGAAAACATTTTTAAATAAAGGGTGTTATTGTTTTTTATAAATAGGTGACTTAGTAATAACTTATTTTTAAATTTAATATGGGCAAGCTCGATTTGTTTGAAAGGAGGTTAGATAAATGTAAATGGTTTTAGATTTTGCAAAAGAGGCGATAGGAAATGTTGAAACTCATAGTATTAATTTTGATGATTTAAAAGCTGGAAAAGCTAATATCAAGGTTTTTGGCGTGGGTGGAGCTGGTTGCAATGCAATTACATGGCTTTTTAACAAAGGCATTAATGGAGCTACTATCTATGGTGCAAATACAGATGCACTACATCTTAGCATTACAAAGGCTGATGATAAAATTCTTATTGGTAAGGATTTAACAAGAGGTCTTGGTGCAGGTGGAAAAGCAGAGGTAGGAAGAGAAGCTGCAAAGGAATCTATTTCTGAATTAAAGAAAGCTACTAATTCTGCTGATATGATTTTTATTATTGGTGGAGAAGGTGGTGGAACAGGAACAGGAGCAATGCCAGTGTTAGCACAGGTTTCAAAAGAAACAGGTGCAGTAGTTATTGGAGTTGTTACAATGCCTTTTGAATGCGAGAAAGCAAGAAAAGATAAGGCAGAGTTTGGACTTCAAGAATTAAGGGACCATGTAGATACTGCTATTGTAATTGATAATAATAGGTTAGTTGATATTGCTGGACAATTGCCAATACAACAGGCTTTTGCAGTTGCAAATGAGTTAATTAGTACAATGATTAAGGGAATTGTGGAAACAATCACTTTGCCATCATTAATTAACTTAGACTATGCTGATGTATCTGCTATTATGAAGAAAGGAGAAGTAGCTGTTATTGGTATAGGAGAATCTGACTCAAGCGATAGAGTTCATGAAGCTGTTAGGCAAGCTCTTACACATCCATTGTTAGACGTGGACTACAGAGGTGCAAATGGCGCATTAATTCACATTACTTGCGGTCCAGATATGAAACTGGAAGAGTTTAGTCAAATAGGAAAACTTGTCACAGAAAATATTGCTTCAGAAGCTCAGGTCATCATTGGTGCAAGAATCAATAAGGATTTTGAGGGAAGAGTAAGAGTTATTACAATTATGACTGGAGTAAGTAGCCCTTATGTACTTGGAAAACAAAGAATGAGGGAATATGACTATGCAAAGCCAGTTAAGAATGAATTCGCGGATTTAGGAATTGATTCTTGGTAAGCCTCAAAATATATAGATAATTTATTTTTTTTATTCTGTAAAAATGTAAGTTTTTACAGCGCCAAAAAACTGATGGTTGGTAAAAAATCTAAAGATTTTTTAGAGCCACGGTTTTTTGAGCGTCCCTTGCTTTATTCCCACAAAAATTTATTAATTTTTGGGGCGCCAAAAACCTATTTGGTTTTTGAGCGTTTTGCAAGGGGTTTGTTTTTTTATTAGGATTTAGAGAAAGTGTTTACTTGATGTAAAAGAATATATCTTAAAGGATATACTTTGTAAAAGTCTATATCTTAGCTATTTTTCATAATGTTTCATTTAAAGGATTTACTCTTATTCCACAAGTCATCAAAATAAGCTTTAAACGAATCTGCAATATCCTGATTAATAATTTCAACTGCAACTGCTTTTTTCCAGGAATATGAAGAAAAATAGCTGTCGTATCCTTATAGTTTAAAAACCAAGCAGGAGTTTTAATATTTGTAGGCATATATCTTGTATCGCATAATTTGTAACTATTTCTATTTCTAAGTATTTCAGGGTCAGTACCTTGATTAAATAGCATTTTTGCAAAAATTCCTTTTTTCCCTCTTTCTATATGGCCTCTTTGCCAATATGTATGGTACTTATCTTCCTGAATTGGATAAACTCCCCAACAATAATATCCTTCTCCTTTTTTTAATTTTAATAGATAATGCCCAAAACAAGTTTGTACTCCTTTATATTCTTCATAAACCTGGACTGTTGTTTCATCTTTTGATGAAGCAAATGCAAGAAGCTGTGGAATCATTTTTTCAATGTTTTCTTTTGATTCTTCAATTTTATCTTTCTTTTCTTCTAAATAATCTAGAATCTTCTTTGGTTCTGCTGCCTTGAAATATTTTGTTTTTTCTTTGATTATATATGAAACAAGACCTTTTTCAATGAGACTATCTAATATTCTATAAATAATTGAATTTGCAACACCGGACTCTTCTATTATTGGACCTGATGTTGAAGAATCTAATTTTAATAAAGCAAGATATACTTTTGACTCTCCTTCTGTTAAACCCGCTTCCCTTATTAGATTTGCTAAATTATTATTCATAATTAATGGAATAAATTTGGGATTATAAATCTGTCTATTATTCTACCACTAGTGGTGGAATAATATCTAAATACTTCATTATTAGGTTATTACTATCAAGTAAATAAAATATTAAGATACAATGGGAGTAACTATAAAGCCCCAACGGGCTTTAGTAAGCATTTAATCCCTTTAAATGCTCA
>CAYHLB010000108.1:3059-4408 GCA_964357325.1 Candidatus Woesearchaeota archaeon | reverse complement strand
TAACGAATTGGATTCAGTAGTTAGTTATAGTCATGCCCGCAGGCATTAACTCGTAGGCAGCTAAGTCAAATGCACAAACTCTGACATCTTTTGAATAAAATCTTTTTCTTTTTTCTGGAAGTTTTATTCTTAGTCTTTTTACAAGATCTTCTGTATCAAGTCCTGTCAAGTGCCTTGCAGTTCTAAGAGATATTCTTTGACTTGGTTTTAGGGATTTTCTTTCTAAATAGGGCAAAAGTCTATTATTTATGTAATTTTCAACAATGTTATTCAAATATGTGTCTTTTATTGTAAGTTCTTCCCTAGATTTTCCAGTTATTAGACTTGCAAGTTCTATAAGTGCTTCTACATTTATAAAATTTCTTGGAGAGAATCTTTTAAATCTGTTTCTTGGAATTATTATTCCTACATTAACCAACTTTGTTAAGTTTCCATTAGGGCTGTAAGGTTCATAGTCTGAAGTGCATAAAATTTCTGGAAGATCTCTTAAACTTATATCATGCAGGGGATTAAATCTTTGTATGACTCTTCTTCTTTTATATTTTCTTATAAATCTTTCAAACCAAGATGTTCCTTTATAGGCATTGAATAAATATCTAACTCTTTTTATTGGGTCTAGGGATTTGAATTCTCGAGAAGATAAATAGGATTTTGAAACAAGAACTTGATTTATTGGAATTTGATAAGCATAGCTTATTATTTGTGCTAGGGAATAATTGTCAATTGGATCTCTATTATCTGGTTCTTTACCTGAAGGTGTTCTTAAAAGCCTTGTTTCAAGTAGTGCAATTACAAGATTTCTATTTGCATTATAGCATCTTCCAGGTCCTAATTTATGCATTACAGATTGTCTTGTGTATTTTTCTTCAAGAACTATTATAGGAGGTTCTTCTTGATCTTCTGCATATTCTAAGAAGTATCTTATAACTCTTCTATTTCTTATTGTTTCAGGTATATGGAATATTCCTGTTTTTTTATCTACATATGATTTTGATGCTATTTCTTCAAGAGAGGGTTTCATTCTTGAAAGAATAAATTTAGGGTATAAAAGATTATGTTTTGGGGTTAGAATTAATTGTATTAAAATTTGTAAACACAATTTTTAAAAACCCATTAATTCTTGATTAATTATGCTTAGAACACATAATATTGGTGAAGTGAATGAACATTTAATTGGAAAGAAAGTAAAACTTTGTGGTTGGATTGATGTTAGCAGGGAGCATGGTAAGGTTATATTTATTGATTTGAGGGATAGATATGGGAAAGTTCAGAGTGTTATTATAAGTAAGAATCCTGATTTTGATGTTGTAAAAAAATTAACAAAAGAAAGTTGCATATTAATTGAGGGA
>CAYHLB010000108.1:0-3049 GCA_964357325.1 Candidatus Woesearchaeota archaeon | reverse complement strand
GAACTGTTAATGCAAGGCCTAAAGGAAGTGAAAATGATAAACTTTCTAGCGGGAAGGTTGAGGTTTTTATTGATAAGGTTGAAGTTTTGAATAATTGTCCTGATTTACCTTTTCAATTAGATGAAAAAGGAGTTAATGAGGAGATAAGATTAAAGTATAGGTTTTTGGATTTAAGAAGGGAAGATTTACAAAAAAATCTGATGTTTAGGCATAAGTTAATAAAATCATTTAGAGATTATTTTGATAAACAAAATTTTATTGAGGTTGAGACTCCTATGCTTGGCAAATCTACTCCTGAGGGAGCTAGAGATTATGTTGTTCCATCAAGAGTAAATCCTGGAAAATTTTATGCATTGCCTCAATCACCTCAATTATATAAACAACTTCTTATGGTTAGCGGTTATGATAGGTATTTTCAGATTGCAAAATGCTTAAGAGATGAGGATCTTCGTGCAGATAGGCAACCTGAATTTACACAACTTGATGTTGAAATGAGTTTCGTAGATGTTGAAGATATTTATACAATTGTTGAAGGTTGCTTAAAATATGTATTTAAAGAAGTTTTAAATATTGAGCTGAAAACTCCTTTTAAAAGAATTCCTTATGATGAGGCAATAAAGAAATATCATAGTGATAAACCTGATTTAAGATCTGAAACAAAAGAAAAACATGCATTTTGTTGGATTATTAATTTTCCTATGTTCGAATATAATAAAGAAGAAAGCAAGTATGATGCTGCTCATCATCCTTTTTGCATGCCTGATGATTTAAGTGAAAATCTTGAAAAAAATCCATTGAAAATAAAAGCTAAGACATATGATTTAGTTTTAAATGGAACTGAATTACTTAGCGGAAGTATAAGAATTCATAACCCTGAAATACAATCTCGTGTTTTTAAAATACTTGGAATAGAAAAAGAAGAAGCTGAACAAAAGTTTGGGTTTTTACTTAAGGCTTTGAGTTATGGTGCTCCGGTTCATGGGGGATTTGCTATTGGTTTAGATAGGTTAATACAAATTTTAACTGAAGCTGAATCAATAAGGGAAGTAATTGCTTTTCCAAAAAATCAATCAGCAATAGATGTAATGTCTGAAGCTCCTGCTGATTTGACTGCAAAACAATTAAAGGAAGTCTATATAAAACTAGATTTGCCTGAGAGCCTTCTTAAAAGAACCCTCGGGAAGAACAACCTTCAAAAAGATAATTCTGAGGGAAAAAAAGTTGTTGTTAAGAGTAAGAAATAATGTAGTATTGCTTACTACTTTTTTATAATGTTACTAATATTTTAAGAAGAGTACTTATCCTTTTGAATTTGTCTGTAGGCTTTTTTTAATTCATTTCAGGCTTTGAAAAAAAGAACCAGACAAATTCATGCATACAGTCTCCGAATTCATCTTTTATCCTTGTTGCTGTTGTTAGAAAAGAGTTTGCTTTTTTGTCTAGGTTTATTCCAGTGTCATTTTTTATTCTTATAACTAATTCATGAATTGGAATTTTTTTATAGCCTTCTAGTGGGTAGGAACATACAACTGGGCCATAGATAAGTTTTGCTTCAACAGGAAGTCCAAATAAGAAATAATTTCCTTGATTTTGTTTTAGTTGTTCCATTTTAGTATTTTATTTACATAAAGGATTCATAGAATTCTTTTGCAGATATTCCATATTCATTATCTTTTTCTAATAAATGATGCGCTCTTGCTAAATGAGCTGTTCCTGAATTAATTGTTAGTTTTCTTCCAGTTACTTTGCTTTTTATTTTTACTATTTCTGTCCATCCCCCATATCCTCTTATGATGCATTTTCCTCTGTCAAACGGACATTCTTGCATTCCTTTTGTATCTATATAAGTTAAAACCTGTACTTTTTTATCATAATCAATTGGAAATGTTTCTGATTCTTTTGCAAAGTCTGTAATTTCATCCATTTTATTTGCAATGGCATCAAAACTTCCTCTTAATGTTTTTAATTCTTTTGTATCTTGTGCTATAACTGTTGCTAAATTCCTTTTTCCAATAAACAATATTTGAGATGCATTGTTATTAAAAGTTTGAGAATAGCTATGAGGTTTATTTGAAGGTTCTGATGAATCTGAATTAATACTACAGGAAGTCATTGAAGCGAGACCTGTTAATGCAGCTGTGAATAAAAAATGTCGTCTGTTCATTTTGATTATAAACCCATGAAGAGCCAGTTTCATACAAAAGCATGTCTTTGCTCTTCTGGGGAAAAGAGGTGATAATATTATTAGATATTTGATATTTATAAATCTTTCTATTTGTAGCAACTAAATAGTGACAATAGATAAGGTTTTTAAAGGCGGTTGAATATTTATTGAAATGACAACAACTAATAGATATTTGCAATTTCAGAGTGATTTTGATAGGGCTAGAATTGCGATGCTTAAGAGAAGAGATTATCTTCTTAGAGATCATCCTGAAGTTGTTGAAGAATATAGGGCAGGAGCTAGTCTTGCTGAACTAGCTCAAAAATATCTTCCAGAAGATTTTGAGATTTCTCAAAATGTTGCTAAGGGTTCTGTACTTTGTGTTTTAGTTGAATTATTAGATCCTGAAGAAAAAAAGGCTCTTGGGATTCAACATAAGAAAGATGCGCATAAAAAGAGAAGAGATTTAAATGGTAAAAAAACAAAAGATCCTAAAAGAGTTGCTGCTGGAAAAAAGTCATATGAAACAGGGCTTTGTAAATTAACCTCTGAACAACTTGCTCAAACTTGTATTAATGGTATGATTAAAAGAGGAATTTATCCTTATGAAGGAGAAGTGAGATTTGTTAATACTAGTTTAAATGGAGAACAGGTTTTGTATCCTATGAATGAGAGAGATTATATTTTATTTTTAAGAAATCAAAGAGGATTTACTTGGTCTAAAATTGAAGAAATGGTAAATGATTGTTTTAATGGCAATGGAAGAAGAAAAAGAAAAGCTAATTCAATCAGAGTTGTTTATCAAGATTGGATGAAAGAAGAGTAGATTTATAATTTATAGTATATAACTTATAGGTCTTCTCCGAATTCTAGTTCATCCATGAG
>CAYHLB010000107.1:0-4458 GCA_964357325.1 Candidatus Woesearchaeota archaeon | reverse complement strand
TTCTTGATTTTATGTTAAATGCCTCTGACGGAATAGTCAATCATTTAGATAAAATTGAAAGTATGTCTAAAGGACAATATAAAACTCCAGTAATAATAAGGGCAGTAGTGGGGGCAGAAAAACCACTTAATCCAGGACCCCAACACACCCAAGATTTTACAAAAGCATTTAAGGAGATGGTAAATTTTATGATATATGAACCAAAAACCCCATCCGAAGTATTAGAAGCTTACCAAATAGCAAAAAATTCAGAAAAACCAGTAATGATTATAGAAAAAAAAGATTTATACAATGGAGAATAAAAAAGAAAAATTAATACTTGATAGTCATAAGTTAGGATGGCATCACGATAGAGTAGAATCTTGGTTAAATGGAGAACGAATTGCCCCAATTACAATAGATTGTGCATTAACAAGAAGATGTAATTATAGATGTGTGTATTGTTATGGGCAATTACAAGCAAATGATGAAAAAAAGATGACAAAAGATATTATTTTTAGATTTCTTGATGATGCTGCTGAGTTAGGAGTAAAAGCAATAAGTTTTGTTAGTGATGGAGAAAGTACTTGTTCTCCTCATTTGTATGATTCAATAAGACATGGAAAAGAAAACGGGCTTGATATTGCTCTTGGAACAAATGGGGTGTTGCTAAAAGAAGAAAGTCTTGAAGAAATGCTCCCCAATTTAACTTATTTGAGATTTAATATTTCTGCAGGAGAACCTAAAAGATATTCTGAAATACACGGATGTAAAGAAAAAGATTTCTATAAACTCCAAGATATAATCCAAAAATGTGTGGGGGTAAAAAAAAGAGGGAAGTTAGACACAACTATTGGCATGCAAATGGTGTTACTTCCGGAATTTGCGGATCAGGTTAAACCACTCACAAAATTAGGTAAGGCACTAGGTGTAGATTATTTAGTGATTAAACATTGTAGTGATGATGAAGATAGTACACTTGGAGTAGATTATAAAAAATATTTTGATTCAGCTTTGATTAATATTTTAAAAGAAGCAGAAAAACAGTCAGATGATAAATATTTTGTTAAAGTAAAATGGTCAAAAATTTTAAGTGATGGTAAAAGAAGATACACTCAATGTTATGGTCCACCTTTTATTATGCAATTTTCTGGATCTGGGCTTGTTGCTCCTTGCGGGATGTTATTTAACGATAAATATAAAAAATTCCATATAGGGAATATAGCTGAAACTTCTTTTAAAGAATTGTGGAAAAGTGATAGATATTGGGAAGTTATGGATTATTTATCTTCAGATAAATTTGATGCTAGAAAAGACTGTGGGACATTATGTCTGCAACACAAAGTTAATGAGTATCTATGGGATTTGAAAATGGGAAAAATAAAATTAGAAGACCCCAAGGGGGAAAAACCCCCGCACGTAAATTTTATTTAAGATGGGTAAAAAATCTGTAGCTATCATATTAAAGAATTCTAAAAATGAACTCTTACTTCAACTTCGTGATGAAAAGCCCGAGATTGTATATCTAGGTTATTGGGGGTTTATAGGTGGGGGAGTTGAAGATGGAGAGACAGAATTGCAAGCAATAAAAAGAGAAATAAAGGAAGAAATTGATTGTGATATAGGGCCCACTAAAGAACTAGGAAAATTTTATCTAAAAAAAGAAGACATAATTGTTACTATTTTCTTAAGTAGAATTGATAAAAAAATTGAAGAAATTAAATTAACTGAAGGGCAGGCAATAAGATTTTTTGATTTAGAGGATATTTTTGATCTAAAGCTGGTGAATGTATTAAAGCAGTTTATAATTGAAAACAAAAAAGAAATTTTTGATAAATAAACCTATATTTCACAAGATAATAAGAGTTTTAAACTCTAATTCAATCAAATTTTTATGGTGGAAAAAGAGATACTCCTTCCTGAAACCTACAAATACATTTCAGCCTTTTTAACAATGAAATGTAACCTTAAATGTAGTTATTGTTTGAATGAAATTCCAGATAAATTTACTAGAAAAGATTTTAAAGAAATTGGTGGTTCTGAATGGGTAGATGCATTAAATAAAATAACTTCTAGAAAAAATGTTCCTATTACTTTATGTGGTGGAGAACCTTCATTGCATAAAGATTTTATTTATATAATAAATAATCTTAAACCTAAATTAAAAATTGATATATTAACTAATTTATCATCTGAGAGAATAGTTGAAAAAATGATTAAAGAAGTTAATCCTAATAGGATTAAAAGAGATGCACCATATGCCTCAATACGAGTGAGTTATCACCCTGAACAAATGGGGAATGGAGAAAAACTTGTTGAAAATGTAAAAAAATTACAAGAAAAAGGTTTTAGTATTGGAATCTGGGCAGTTCAATACCCTCATCCAAAAAATCTTGAATCAATAACTCAAATGCAATTTAGATGTAGGGACGAGGGTATTGATTTTAGATTAAAAGATTTTACTGGAAAATTTGAAGGAATTGGTGATAAGGGAGAAAAATTTTCTATTACTTATGGTAATTATTCAAAATATCCTGAATCAACTTTTCAGGAGAATACTAAAAACTGCATGTGTAAAACTTCTGAACTATTAATTGGACCAAACGGAGATGCTTTTAAATGTCACAGAGATGTTTACTCAAATGAGTTTCCTATAGAAAATATTACTAATGAAGATTTTATTTTGGAAGATAAATTTAGACAATGCGATAAATATGGTCAATGCCATCCTTGCGATGTTAAAGTAAAAACTAATTACAAACAAGAATTAGGGCATACAAGTGTTGAAATAAAAAATATAGATAAAAATTAATCTTTCAAAAAATCTCGATGGTTATCTGGGGAGGTTTTTCTTAAAATATGGTTTTTTATCCCCCTTAACACAAGAAAATCATTGCTATCTAAGGATTTTGTTAAAAAAACTAATAGAATATAAATTGATACAAACAAGATACTTATCATTATTAAACCTAAAGTATTAATTAAAACAAATTTCCTTAAAATAAAAATAATTGTCAAAGAAATTAATCCACTTAAAAAGATGCCTATCATTTTTCTCCTCAAAGGAATTATTCCTAATTCATTATTAGCTTGATAAACAAGGACCGAGGAGAATAAGATATATGAAATCATTGTTGAGAATGCTGCACCAGTTAATCCATATAAAGGTACTAAAATTAAATTCAAAATTAAATTTATTCCTACAAATACTAAAGTATCTTTAAGTATTATCTTTGATTTCCCCATCATTGAAAGTAAATAAGTTGAGATGGCTGAAATAGACATGGAAAAAAATCCTAAAGACAATAATCTTAGGGCATTCTCTGCAATTAAATATTCTTGTCCGAATAAAATATTAATTATAACTCCAGGAAACAGCATTATAATTAAAAATAAGGGGAGATTTATTAGGAATATCCATTTTCCAACCTGTTGACTTAAATCTTTAATTAATTTAAAATTTTTCTTAGAATATTCTTTAGTGATTAATGGGAAAAATAATTGCATAAAAATTACCGAGGGAAGTAATAAAAGAGAAGCTATGGGGACTGCAGAATTATAAATTCCAACATCTAGAACTGTTTTAAAATATCCTATTGTAAAAGAATCTGTCCAATTAAAAAGATTTCCAATAATTCCTAGAAATATTAATGGCCAAGAATAAGCAAATAAATCTAATAAAATTTTTCTTTTTTTAATCTTATTTTTAAGGGGATTATTATAAGATATTTTTATCTTATATTTGCACACAAAATATGCTGCCAAAAACATCCCAGTTATCCCTAAGAAAGAAGAAGAAATTACTGCATTTGTCTTAAGTCCAAAAAAAATGAAAATGACTAAGAAAATTGTTTTTAATGAACTTTCTAAAATATTTTGAATAAATGAATGCCATCCAATTTCCTCATATGCTCTTATTACAGATAAATAAAAGTTTGTTAATAAAGATACTGGTATTAAAAAACTAAAAAATTTTAAATAAATAATCAAGGATTGATTATGAAAAAATTTCAAAGAAATAAATTCAGAAGAAAAAAACAAAATAATAGCAAATAAAATTCCTGAAATAACCCCAATTATTAATGAAACTCTAAAAAGAAAATTTACTTTGTCCTGTTCTTTTTTCCCTCTATAAAGAGCGATAAATCTTAAAACTCCTTCAGTTAATCCTAAAGAAGATATTACCACAAATAAACTAAGAATCATTAATGCTAAAGAAAATAAACCATAAACTTCTGGACCTAGAGACCGAGCAATAATAATTCTATATAAATAAGAGAAAATTTTTGATGAAAAAATTCCTATAAAAACTATAATTGATGATTTAGCGAGAAGTTTTAACCCATGACCAAATTCATCTTGAATTTTTTTCTCTTTCATTACTAAAAATAGAAAAACTCCCTTTTAAACCATATGTATCTAAAATTAATCCACAATTCTATATTTATCAAAATATTTCTTTGTTTTTTTCCATTCTTG
>CAYHLB010000106.1:0-4485 GCA_964357325.1 Candidatus Woesearchaeota archaeon | reverse complement strand
TTTCTCCTTTTTACCAATAAAACAAAATAATATGAATTCATTTATAAGATTTGTTATACTAGAATTAAGAGACAAAAATCATGCATCTACCATATAATGAAAATAAGTATCATAAGGAATTTTCCATTTAACAACTTCAGATTTTTGTTTTTTTTCCATTATTTTTCTAAAAAGTCTTATAGAATTCCCATGAGCAGAAATAGCCACATTAACTCTATTCTTCTTTATATAATTTTTTAAAAAAATTATAAACTTCCCAACTCTTTTTTCAACATCTGCAAAACTTTCTCCCCTAGGCGGCCTATTATTAAATCCCCTATGCCATGATTCAAATTGTTTTTCCCCATATTTCTTAATAATATCCTCATGATAAAATCCATTCAAATCTCCATAATCCCTCTCAATAATCCGATTATCAACTAGTATTTTCCTACATTTAGGATGGAATTTTAAAACTTCCTTTAAAGTATCTTTTGACCTAGATAATTTTGATTGAAATGCAACATCAATTTCTTTATTTTTCAATTTTCTTGCAACAATCCTTGCTTGCCTAATGCCAAGCGCAGTTAATTTACTCTCTTTCCAGCCAGTAAACCTATGATCTCGATTAAATTCAGTTTGCCCATGTCTAAAAATATAAATATGATATTTCACCATTTTTCTTATTAAAATAAAGCTTAATTAATTTATAAATTATCACATACCCCCAATAGTAGATTTTTTAAGTAATGATTTATTAATAAAATCAAGATACAATATAGAAGTTTAGCAAAATGCTTCTCTTCTTTATCCTACAATACTAACAAGGATTAATCAAAATGTTCGGATTTTTAAAAAACAAGCTAAAAGAATGGGTCTCTGGCTCAAAGGAAAAGCTAAAGCCTGAAGAAGTAAAAGTAGAAGAAAAACCAGCAGAGATAAAAAAAGACAAGATAAAACTCTCTAAAAAAGAAAAAACTATAAAAGAGAAGAAATTAACAAAAAAATCAAAAAAAGTAATCGAACTTCCCAAAGTAAATTCTGAAGAAGAAGGAACTGCAATCAAAATAGAAATGCAATTAGAAGAAGGTGTTCCAATAGAAACAATTCAAAAAGAACTTGTCACAGAAGAAGATGTTCAAAAAATAATAGAAGAAAAAGAAGTAAAAAAGATTACCTCTGAGCTAGAAAAAGAAGAAAAACATCCTCAAAAAACCTCATTTCTCTCAAAAATATTTGGGAAAAAAGCAAAGCCAGCAGAACAAGAAGCTGAATATTCAGAAACCATTCCCTCAACAGAAAAACCAAAAGAATCATTCCTAGAAAAAGTAAGGCAAACTTTCATCTACAAAATAACAGAAGAAGATTTTAATTCCTTATTTGAAGACTTAGAAATGCTTCTTTTAGAAAACAATGTAGCAATGGAAGTAACAGATTCAATTAAATCAATTTTATCACAAAAATTAATTGGAAAAGAAATAAAAAAAGATGATTTAGAAAAAGAAATAAAAAAATGCCTAAAAGAAACATTGTATGAACTAATAATTGAACCAGATGATCCATTAGATATAATAAAAATACAAAAACCTTTTGTTATCATTTTCTTTGGTATAAATGGTACTGGAAAAACAACAAGTATTGCAAAACTAGCTCATTTAATAAAATCAAAGAATATGACAGTTGCACTGGCTGCAGCAGATACATTTAGAGCAGCTTCAATTGAACAAATTTCAGAACATGCAAAAAAACTAAACATTCCCCTGATAAAACATGACTATGGAAGCGATCCAGCAGCAGTTGGTTTTGATGCAATAAAATATGCAAAATCCCATAACATCGACGTTGTTTTAATTGATACAGCAGGAAGAATGCATACAAAAACAAATCTAATGTCTGAAATGGAAAAAATAGTTCGTGTAACAAATCCAGATCTTAAAATATTTGTAGCAGAATCAATAGCTGGAAATGATGCAACAGAGCAGGCAAAGGCATTCCATAAATCAATTAAAATCAATGGCTCAATTCTAAGTAAAGCAGATATAGATGAAAAAGGCGGGACAATAATCTCAATTTCAGCAATAACAAAAAAACCTATCTTCTATCTAGGCACAGGCCAAAATTATGAAGATTTAAAATTATTCAACAAAGAAGAATTCATAAAAAGTTTAGGACTTGATTAGTTCTTGACTTTATTTCCAAAATTCTCTAAAAATATCAGGCCCTAAATCTTACATATAAATAAATTCCAGCAATTATTATCAAAAACAAACTAACCCATAACAAAGGTTTACCTAAAGCCCCAATAACTCCTCCAGTAATAGAAGAACCTTGTTCAATAGGTTGCTCTTCAAACTCATTTAAACCACTATCTAAATTATCTTCAAACGCAACAACACAAGCATTAGATTCAGCAGGTTTAACTGCTTTTGGTGTGCAGAATGTAGGGGGATAATAACAGGTTCTTGACTGCTTTCCATTTATACAGCTAGACCATTCAGTACAAGACCATTTAGTAACACAAACTCCTCCACTTGAATATCCATTTAAAGATTGAGTGGTGCTAATTAAACCTGAATTTCCATTACCTCCACCATTTCCTCCAGAGCCTCCTCCGCCATTATTTCCACCATCAGAGCCTCCTCCTCCACCAGAGCCACTTCCAGAATCCACAGCAGCCAAAGTAATAACACTCACATTAACCTCTGAAGAACTAGCATCTAAATTATCAACAACTCTCATAAAAAAAGTATAATTAGTCAAAGGTAAAAGATTATCAAAAACATAAGAAGTCTCATTTGCTGAAACAAAAGTCCAATTATCCTTATCAGCGCTAAAATAATACCCCTTAATTCCAGAACTACCAAAAATTTCTACATTAAAATCTAATTTAACACTAGTTACATTTGGAACAGCAGTTAATGAAACAATCCTTACATAAGAAATATTAGAGATAGTAGAAAAACTGCATGAAGAATTAATCTGTCCAGGACTAATGCAGGCATCAGTAGTAAAAGCATCCCCATCACTGCAATCAGAATCCCTGCTACACCTTATATTAAAAATATTATGAACACAACTTGAAATAAATAATCCTGGATTTGCACAAGAATCACTTGTTAAAGAATTATTATCCTCACAATCTAAATCTTTAATACACCTTATATTATAAATATTACGAACACAGGAAGACTCTTTAGTAGATGGATTAACACAAAAATCCTCAGTACTCTTATTATTATCATTGCAGTCTAAGTCAGTTCTGCATTGAATAAAATAAGGAATATTAAAACATACAGCATCTTTTGTTGAAGGTTTCATGCAAACATCCTTAGTAGTACCATCATTATCATCACATTGTCCATCATCTATGCATTTAAAATTCTGACAATCTCCTTCCACGCAAAAATCAGAACAACTCCCAACCAATTCATTTGTTGTTTGACTAGAACAAAAACTTGAAGAAGTTCCAGGATTTTCACATTTATAATTAACAAAAGTATTTAAAATATTTTTTTCAGAACAAAAATCAAATCCAGTATAACCGCTTATTCCGCAATCTAAATCCTTTGAACAAGCAATTGACACATTAGACGAATTAGTATTATTTTCAGAACTCTCCAAGGTGTTAACAAAACCAACACAATCCTTAAACAATTTTTTAGCATCTGAAGTCCAATAACTTGATTTAGATATTCCAAAAAAACAAATATTTCCCTTACTAATTTTACCATTCTCCAGCATGCTATTCTTATCAATAAAGCTTATAACATCTCCAAAATTACCAGAACTAGTTGAATAAGTTCCAGCATAACCCCTAGAAGAAAAAGCTTTATGTTTATCACTTAAAAAATAATAAGGAATATAAATTCCCCTGTTATCCTTTGCAACAATATAAACCTTAACATTGCTGCCATTTAAAGTAACTCTTGGAGCTTCAGTAGACGTCATAATACTTATACCACTTCTATCAGTAATTCCACTCCTTTCACCTAAATAAGGATTACTTATAATGCTGTTATGATTTGTAACAGGAATGTCTTTGCTAAAATACTCATCTCCAACATAGAGGAAAGCATATTTAGAAAAATCTTTAGGAAGATTATTTATATGAATATAATCAACTCCAAGCCCTAATTCATTAAAAACACCAATTACATTTGAGTCTATCTTAGACTTAGAACTATAAATATACGCAACATCTCCTGCAAAAACAGAACTCATTAGAACTATTAAAAATAATAGTCCTATCAAATATAATCCAAATTTCCCCATCTTCACCTTTTTTAATTATAAAATTTAAACAATTCATATTTTATAAATATTCCTATTACGCATTACTAAAGTAAAAATTCTTAAACCCAGAGTCTTTATATAAAACATGTTAGAAACACTAGGCTCAGCATTGAAAAAAGGATTTGACAAAATAGCAAATGCTATATTTATTGACTCAAAAACAATAGAATTGATTGTAAAAGACCTTCAACGTGCTTTAATACAAGCAGATGT
>CAYHLB010000105.1:0-4537 GCA_964357325.1 Candidatus Woesearchaeota archaeon | reverse complement strand
ACCAATGGATTTCTTTTACTTTTTTTGGTTTATGTGTTAATATTGTTTTTGTTTCTTTTCCAGTAGCAAATGTTGTGAAATATCCATTTCCGTTATTAGTATATTCAAGTTGCTTTGCTTTTTCAGGATTCATTACATAAGTAGTATCACCTTTGTCTGCAGTAGAAGCCCATGTTTTTTCTTTCTCATCCAAGGCCTTTTCACAGGCTTTTTCTAACAAAGAATCTTTTTTTGTTTGTTCAGTAAGATGTGTTCTGTGTTTTTCATCAAGTCTTATTCTTGCATTTGTAATATTTAATACTGTATCTAATTCTTCTTAAGTATATTTTGAATCATTAAGTTTTTGAGAAATTTCATCTGCATACTCTTTAGTAACTAAATCATTTTTCATGCAATAATCTACTGCCTGTTTTAATGAGTCTGCTTTGGCAGAATAAACATCACTAGTTTTTGTTTCTAAATTAGAAGTTCCATAATCTCTTTTTACAGGAACTCTAATATCTGTTTTAAGAGTATCTGATTTTGCCACACCTTCTCTTTCAGATAATTTTTTTATTTCAGATAATTCATTGTATAAATTAGTTATTTGCTTATTATCTCCTGTGTCTATAATATTCTGTGCTCTTTCAACTCCTTTTTCAGATAAATATCCTTTATCACGGCAATCTAAAAATAATGTTGATGTTTTTAATATATTATTGCTGTCTGCATGTCCAATTGCTCTTTGAGTAGCACATCCATTAATACCAAGAGAATAAGCAGTTGCTATTCCATATACTGCAACTGACTTTAACTTGTCTTTTAAAGTTCTATTATACATAGTTTTCTTGAGAGAATAATGGTTTATAAATATTTCTATTCTGTTGTTATTTTATAGTTACAGAGGATTTGGTGTCGAGACAATAAGTGACTTAAGACACCTTATCGGTTTCTTAAAGTTCAATTTCCCTTTATATTTCTGCTCATGGCTGATAGGCACCAAGGTTCTTTTCCTTTATACAACACTTGCATAAATTACACAAAGAATTATTATTACTGCTGCCATTATATTTTTCCAATTAAGTTTCTCTTTTAAAAATTTATAAGCAAATAAATAAATAAATATTGGGCCTAACATTATCATTAAAGTTGTGAATATAACCCCATAATGAATATAACCATAATACAAGACAATTCTATACACAAACCAAATTACTCCTGTTAGCAAAATAAGTCCATTTGTTTTTTTGTTCAAGTTAGTTAATTTTGGATGAAATATTATAAGGCTAATTAAGAAAATTGCAGAACATCTTATAAAATAAAAAGAAACTGGGGAATAATAGTCCAGAATTAATCTTGATGTTACAAGTTCCAAGGCAAAGAAAAAACTTCCTAAAATTGCTGCTATTACATATTTGTTAAAACTTAAATGATGTCTTTTTACATGGGAAAATATAAGTGCAGCTCCTGCAATCAAGGCAGGAATTATAACTTTCAGGTTTTTTTCAAAAAGATTGCTATCAATAAAATGGCTGAAAAGAATTGCAAGAAGAATTACAAATAATGGCTCTAAAATTCTTGCTGGTTCTATATTCCCTATTTTTTCCCATTTTAAAGAATAAAATGCAAAAAGATTAGCTATTATTGAAGAAACTATTATTAATCCAAAGATCAAAAGATTTTTTGTCTCAAAAGATTCTGGAGTCATTTTCCAGAAAAAATAAATAAAAGGCAGCATAACAAGAACAATTGAAAGAAAACTCAGGGTTTGATATTGTTTTATATCAATCTTCTTTATCTTTAATACAATTTTTTCAAATATTGTTCCTGCTGCCAGAGCAATTGCACCTAGGATTGGAATATAAATCATTTTTCACCTCTTTATTTAATAAGAAAATGCCTTTTAAAAAGTTAAGGTAATTAATTTTTTAAACTCTTATTTGCAATATAATTTATCAATATCCTGGCGCGGTATTAGTTAAGTGGTAGAACAGAACGTTGCCAAAGCCAACTTTTCTTTAGCTTAGGAAAAGAAAGTCGGCTGGCTCAAAGAAACTACAATAGCTCTGCGAGTTGATTGCAAAAACGTTCAGACTGGAGTTCGATTCTCCAATACCGCATTAAACAAAAGTGTTCGATTCTCAGTCACACCACCAACAACATTTATATTATTTTAATTAATCTAAGTTAGTATGGATAAAATTGTAAAAAAACAAAAACTTAAAGAATTTGCTAAATCAGTTATTAATGATCCTAGATATAAAGAAGAAATAGGATATTTTCTGAGATATTTTAACTTAAGAGAAGAACAATTGATTCAAGAATATGTAAATTATGACCTTGATGTTTTTGACTATGAAAATGAAATTTATGAACCTATTGTAATGCGTTTAGTCCTTCATATTCATAATTTGCTTGATGGAAGTTGGCATCAGGATAGACAAAATACCATTTTAGAATTTTTAAAGAAAATTGATTTTGAGACTGCTGTTGATGTTGGTTTTGGAGTACCAACAAAATATCTAAGAAGCTACCTTACAAATAAATCAACAAAAAAATTTACATTGGTTGACATTTATGATTCTGCATTTGATTTTGCAAAAGCACTACTTTCTAGATTATCGAACTCATATAATAAAACCATAAATTTTGAAAAAGTTGATATGAATGATATGAAATATATTGGAGACTATGATGTTTTTTTATTCCAAGATTCTATTGAACATACTAAAGACCCAACAACATATTTGAAGAAAACAGTATCTTTATCTCCAGAAAATTCAAAATTTATTTTATCTTTGCCCATTGGACTAGCAGTGCCTAGTCATTACATAGAATTCAAAGATAAAGAAACCGCAATCAAATGGCTTGAAGATTCTGATTTAAAAATCGAAGAATCAAAAGATATCTTTGTTAATCCAAAAGTTGATTTATTTGCAAATGATTTAGACGAAGAATTTTATAATTTTATTGTGTTATGTAGTAAGAAGTAAATGAATATTTTAACCCAAGAGGACACTCTAGAAAAACTTCTTATATCTCAGATGATAAGATTAATTTTATGTCTTTTATTAGTAACTTTTTAATGGTAACATTTAAATATATGTCCTCACTATAAAAAATATGTCCTTTTCGAAGAAAGATAATGAAATCATGTTCCTTGCTCTTAGTGAGGCTAGGGAAGCAGAAAAACATGGAAATTTTCCCATAGGAAGTGTTCTAACAATTAATGAAGATGTTGTTGATGTGGGAAGAAATCAACTTCATATAAATGGGGATTGGTATTCTCATGCGGAAAATAGGTTAATAGAAAAATATTCTAAGTTAATTCTTAAAGAAAAAAAGAAAGGATCTTTAATTGAATTATACTCTACCCTTGAACCTTGTTTTATGTGTTTTGGTACATCCCTTTTACATAGGATACCAAAAATTACTTTCGGTTGCCCAGATCCATATGGGGGTGTTGCTGGTATAAATAAAGAAAATTTTCCCCTTTTCTATAGGAATAGATGGCCTGAAATTAGAAGTGGTTTAATGGCTAAAGAATCTTGTGATTTACTTCTTTCTTTTTTTGCTAGTAAAAACACAAAAGAGTTTAAGGAAATGTTTAATATATATAAAACATTAGAAATATAATGGTAAAAATTGATTTACACATGCATTCAAATCACTCTGATGGAGATTTCTCTCCAAAAGAATTAGTTGATTTTGTTTTTAGTAAAAAAATTCCAGCCATGGCAATAACAGACCATGACAAGGCAACAGCCAATAAAGAAGCTGAAAAATATGCAAAAGAGAAAGGGATAGAATATATTTCAGGAATAGAAATTACTGCAAATCCTCCAGAAGGGGTTAAAGAACTACACATCGTAGGTTTATTTATAGATTCTGAAAATGAAGAAATAAAAAAAATTCCAGAGAAACATAAAAAATACTCAATTGATACAGCAAAAAAGATAATAAAAAATTTGAATAAATTAGGATATAATATTTCATTTGATGAGTTATTAGATGAAACAAAAGGAGAACATTTTGGAAGACCATCTATTGCAAAAATTCTAATGAGAAAATATCCAGAAAAATTTAAAGAAAGAAGTCAGGTTTTTGATGAGCTTTTAGGAAAAAATGGAAAAGCATTTGTTTTACCAAAAGGTACAGAATTAAAAGAAGTTGTAAAAATTATCCATAATGCAGGAGGAATTGCAATCGTTGCTCATCCTTGGTATTTGGGAGAAAAAATGATTGATATTTTAGAAGAGTTTATTTCTTTTGGAGGGGATGGAATAGAATTAGATTATTCTCCTAAAGACTCAATTCCTGAAATTACTAAAAAAATTTTAGAGGATTTTTCTAGAAAATACCACTTAGTTATTTCTGGAGGAACAGATTTCCATAAATTTGAAGAAGGGAAAAAAGAAATTGGTGATAGTGGGATTTCTGAAAATGAAATCCTTAAGTTAAAAGAATATCACCAAAAAAATGCAAAATTATAAATGGTTTGGATCGAGAGAAAGAGATAATTTTTTTTATACAAAAGGAGAAATTTTCTCCTATGATT
>CAYHLB010000104.1:0-4551 GCA_964357325.1 Candidatus Woesearchaeota archaeon | reverse complement strand
ACAATAAGTGCGGCTTTACCCATTTCCCAAAAGCCATTTCCGCTATTGGTTATCCAAGCAGTTACAGCTGCTATTAATAGGATAAGGCCTACTAAAATTTCTAACCATTTGTTCATAGTTTTAATAATCTTAAATTATTTATAAAGATTATGGTGGTTAGGTTCAAATGAGGTTGAAGCTTTCGTTTTATTTATATAGGGGTTTAACTTAAATAGGATATGGCTGATAAATTTATTATGATAGATATAAATGATGAAGGTAAAAATAATTGGGTATCTATTTTTCCCAGTATCATCAAGACATTTACGCTTGGGAGATAGAATATGGTAAGTGAAAAATTTATTATGATTGGTCTTGATGATGAGAGAAGCAAGGAAATTGCAGAAGTAATTGGCAATAGGACTTGTAAGAAAATAGTTGTATACCTTGCAGAGGTTAAAAATGCAAGTGAGAAGGATATTTCTGATAAACTTGAAATTCCAATAAATACTGTTGAGTATAATTTAAATAAACTTATGAAAGCTGGAATGATTGAGAAAACAAAACATTTTTTTTGGAGTGTAAAAGGAAAGAAAATTGATATGTATAGATTGTCAAATAAAAAAATTGTTATTTCTCCAAAATCAAAACCTAATATGGTACAATTAAAGAGTGTGATTCCAGTTATATTAATATCTGTTTTTTTAATAGCTGTTGCTGGTTTATTCCTTTATTATAATAACTTGGGGGATAATATTATTAAAAACCAGACTTTTTCTGAGGAAAAATTATTGCAATTTAGTTCTTTGGATGATTTAAAGAATTTTTTAAAGGCAAATATTAAAGAAACTAGTAGTGGGATTATGGAAGATGGCAGTTTTGGAGTTATTAATAAAATGGCAAGTAATGGTGTTCCTGCTGGTGCTGGAACTTCATCTGAAAGTGCTTCAAGAGATTCTGCATCTTCTTATTCTAGTACAAATGTGCAAGTAGAAGGTGTTGATGAAGCTGATATTGTTAAAAATGATGGAAAATATATTTATGCTATTAGTGGAAAAAAAGTTGTTATTGTAAATGCTTATCCTGCTGATAAAATGGAAGTATTGAGCAGCATTAATTTTTCAAGTCCAAGAAATATTTTTATTAATAAAGATAAATTAGTTGTTTTTGAAGATAGCTATAGATATATTCCTTATGAAGAAGGAGTTTTAACAAAATGTGCAGGTTATAGGTGTGGTGGTTCTTCAGAATATTTGACTCGGGTTTATATTTATAATATAAATAATAGAAAAAATCCTATTTTAGAGAAAAATATTTCTTTTGATGGAAGTTATTCTGAATCTAGAATGATTGGAGATTATATTTATACTATAAGTTCAAAATATGTTTATAATTATGATGTTGTTATGCCTATGTACGAGGTTGATGGAGTAAGAAGCAGTATTGCTATACAGGATATGCATTATTTTGATTATTCAGACAATAGCTATGTTTTTAATACTATTGGTGCTATAAATTTAAATGATTATAGTTTGAATAATAAAGTTTATTTGACTGCTGGGAGCGGGCAAATTTATGTTTCTGAGAGCAATATTTATTTAACATATACAAAAACAATAAGCTATAAGGATAGGGCGAGTTTTTTTGCAGAAGAAGTTGCTTTTAAAATACTTCTTGATGTTGAAAAGTCAAAAGTGGAAAAAATTTTAAAAGAAAATACTTATTATGATAGGCTTGCTCAAATAAGAAATATAATTTTAACTTATTCTCTTGGTTTAAGTGGAACTGAGAAAGAAGAATTTGATAATAGATATGTTGATTTAAACAAGGATTTTGAGGAAAACTTAAATAAAAGAATAGAAAGAACTGCTATTCATAAAATAAGTATTGATAAGAATAAAATAAGTTATAAAGTAGCTGGAGAAGTTCCGGGACATATTTTAAACCAATTTTCAATGGATGAATTTAATGATTATTTCAGAATTGCAACTACAACAGGAAATGTTTGGAGCGGAAATAGTTTGAATAATGTTTATGTTTTAGATAAGAATTTAGAGATTGTTGGAAGATTAGAAGATTTGGCAAAAGGAGAAAAAATATATTCTGCAAGGTTTGTTGGAAATAGGGCTTATGTTGTTACATTTAAGAAAGTTGATCCATTATTTGTTATTGATTTGAAAAATCCTAAAAATCCAAAAGTGCTGGTTTATTTGAAAATTCCTGGTTATTCTGATTATTTGCATCCTTATGATGAAAATCATGTTATTGGAATTGGGAAAGATGCTGTTGATGCAAGTTCTGAACAGGCAAATGCTAGAAATCTTGATTTTGCATGGTATCAGGGAGTTAAAATAAGTTTATTTGATATAACTGATGTTGAACATCCTGTTGAAAAAGCTAAATTTACAATTGGAGACAGGGGAAGTGATAGCCCTGTTCTTTCAGATCATAAGGCTTTGTTGTTTGATAGGGAGAAGAAATTACTAGTTATTCCTGTAAGTGTTGCTGAAATTGATAGAAGTAAATATAGGGCTTGTAGTGATGAAGAATTAAATGATTATAATAGCTATAATTACTGTTTAAGACCAAATACTTATGGGGAGATTGTTTGGCAAGGAGCTTATGTATTAAATATTGATTTAAATGAAATAAACTTAAGGGGAAAGATAAGTCATTTTGAGAATAAAACTTTTGTTAAACATGGTCCTGCAAAAGATGAGGTTATTGGAGCGGTTAGAGTTGATGAATATGACAATGTTTGGACAAAAGTAGCTATAATCAACAATAGTTATTATCAATCAGGTCAATGGAAAACAAATGCCACTGATTATAATTCTAGTGTTTATGGAGATTATAATATTGATACTATGCCTGGTGGAATAAATTATCACTATTATTATTGGAATTATCAATCCCAAATACAAAGGAGTTTGTTTATGGATGATGTGCTTTATACTGTTTCTCAGGAAAAGGTTAAAGCAAATAATTTAAATGATTTGAATGAAATAAGTTTTGTTAAGCTAGGTTATAGTCAAGATTATTATGGTGAGATTTTTTATTAGGTTTTGTTTCTCTATAAAAACTTGATGATTTAATTTTTTAGTTACAAACTGATTTTTTATTGTATTATTTTAATTCATAAAAGTTTAAATATGAGTTATTTACTTTACTTTTAATTAAAAGAGGTTAATATGATAGAGAATAAAGAAGTTATTGATAGTGTAATTGAAGTTCCTAAAATAAAAATAGAAAAAGAGAAGTTATTGACTAAACTAGATATTTTAAAGAAATTAAGTGCTGGAACAGGACTTAGGGAAGCTTTGAATGATATTGTCAAGGGAGGAATGGGTGGTTTGATTGTTGTAAGCAATCCAAGGTCATATAATGTGTTTAAAGGAGGTTTTTATGTTAATTGCAAGTTTACTTCTAAAAGATTGACAGAACTTGCTAAAATGGATGGAGCAATTATTTTATCAGATGATTTTAAAAAAATACTTTATGCAAATACTTTGCTTGTTCAGAGCATGGATTATGGTTCTACTGAAACAGGAACAAGGCATCAGGCTGCTGAGAGAACTGCTAGGCAGATAAATGGATTGGTTATTGCTGTTTCTGAGAGAAGAGGTGTAATAAGTATTTATTATGGGAATTCTAGGTATGTTCTTCAAGATACTCAGGAGTTATTAATTAGGGCTACTGAAGCATTGCAGATTTTGGATAAGCAAAGAGATGTTTTAAATGAATTAATGATTAATTTAAATGTGCTTGAAGTAACTAGTTTGGTCAGTGTTTCTGATGTTTGCAGTGTTTTGGAAAGACTGGAGATGATTAGAAAGATGGGAGCTATAATTAATGAGTATATTCTTGAGCTTGGAAAAGATGGAGTGATTGCTAGGATGAGATTAAGAGAATTGACAAAGGGAATTGATGAAAAAGAAGAGTTGATAATAAAGGATTATATTTCCAGGCCGCTTCGTGCTACACAATTTTTAGATGGATTGAGTTTTGAAGGGCTTTTGGATGTTGAAAATCTTGCAAAAACCCTTTTTGGAAAGAGCTTGGATAGTAGTGTAACTCCAAAAGGAGTTAGAATTTTAGAAAAAACTCATCTTTTAAAGCAAGAAATAGATTTGCTTATTAAACATTTTAAAAATTTGGATGAAATACTTAATGCAGATACAGAAATTCTTGAAAAAGTACTAAAAGATAGTGGGCAAAATCTTCAAAGAGAACTTAATACTATTCGGGAACATATTATTGTTGGAAAAAAAATATAGCAGCCCTCATAAGAGCCCTCGGGGAGAACTAGATTTCTTGTAGTGTAACTAGAGCTTCTTTGAAAAGAACCTCGGAAGAAACAGAATTCTGAAAGGATTGGAGGAGCTCTTTTAAAAAAGACCTAGGAGAAAAAGGATTTTTAATTGAGACTAGTTTTTCTTTTTTTCAAAGCATTTATAAATAAAGAATAGGTTATTTTAATGAAAAAAGAAGTCATAAAAATAGTTACACTACATATAAAGATTACGGGAAAACTAACTCCAACCTTCAGGTTGGAGAGATTGCTTCGCAATC
>CAYHLB010000103.1:0-4567 GCA_964357325.1 Candidatus Woesearchaeota archaeon | reverse complement strand
GATAGTAAAATGGCATCCTGAGTTTATGTTTAAAAGATATGAAAATTGGGTTAATGGGCTTGAATGGGATTGGAGTATTTCCAGAGAGAGGCATTTTGGAATTCCTATTCCTGTTTGGGAATGTGAAAAATGTAAAGAAATAATTTTACCTCTTGAAAAAGAACTTCCTGTTGACCCTTTGGAAATTAGAAAAAAATGTCCTAAATGCAGAGATTATGCTAAAGGAGAGGAAAAGGTACTCGATACTTGGGCAACTTCTTCATTGTCTCCGCAAATAGCAAGTTCTTTGGTTGATGGAAAGGTAAAAATTCCTTTTTCACTTAGGCCTCAAGCACATGATATTATCCGTACTTGGGCATTTTATACTATTGCTAAATCATATTTGCATGAAAAGGAAATTCCTTGGAAAGATATTATTATTTCTGGTTATGTTACTATGGGTGGAGAAAAAATGAGTAAAAGTAAGGGAAATGTAATTTCACCTCAAGAAGTTTTAAAGAATTATAGTGCTGATGCATTGAGATATGCTGCTGCAGGTGCAAAACTCGGTGAAGATGGAGATTATCAGGAAAAAGATTTAGTTACTGGAAAGAAACTTGAAACAAAATTATGGAATGCAAGCAAATTTGTTTTTATGAATCTTGAAGATTTTAAGCCAAATATGCCTCATAAGGTAAAAATAATTGATAAATTATTTTTAGATAAATTAAATGAGTTTGTCAAGAATTGTACTAGTGCATTTGAAAATTATGAATATGCTCGTGCGAAACTTGAAACTGAAAAGTTTTTTTGGCAGGTTTTTTGTGATAATTATTTAGAGATTGTTAAAAAAAGAATTTATACTAATTCAGATGGAAAATATTCTGCTCAAGCAACTCTTTATTATTCTCTACTTACTCTTTTGAAATTATTTGCTCCAATTATGCCTTTTATTACAGAAGAAATTTATCAAGAATATTATAGGAAGACAGAAGGAGATAAAAGTATACACTTAAGTGAATGGCCAAAAGCAGAAAAGATTGTAAAAAGCGAGGGGTTGGATGTTTTTATGAGTATTTTGACTAAGGTTAGATATGAAAAATCAAAGGCTCAAAAGTCAATGAAAGCTGAAATAGTATTAACTTTGCGACAGGAAGAGCATAAGGGAATTATTGAGCTATTGGATGATATGAAGGATGTTTGTTGTGCTAAAGAGATTAGGGAAGGAAAAGAATTTGGGGTGGAGTTTGTGTAACATACAAAGAATTATAAAATAACTTCTTTTGATAATTTTATATATTATGTTTGTGTTATTATGGCAATAGATGAACAACAGCGATTCAAACTTGAAGATTTTGTTGAAAGGATGAAAAGTTATAGAGCAAGGCATACTGAGCTCATAACTGTCTATGCACCTGCAGGTATGGACCTTAATATTATTACAAGACAGTTGGAATCTGAGAAAAGCACTGCTGCTAATATTAAATCAACTTCAACTAGAAAAAACGTTGAAGCTGCACTTGATAGTCTTGTGAGATATTGTAAACAAACTAGGCGTGCTCCTAAAAATGGAGTTTGTTTATTTTCTGGAAATGTTTCTCAAGTTGAAGGCCAGGATAATTTTATTGTAGAGATATTTGAACCTCCTGAGGAATTAGGAATGAGGCTCTATAGATGTGACCAGACTTTTGTTCTTGACCCTTTATTTGAAATGCTGGAGATAAAAGATGTTTATGGGCTTTTGGTTATTGAAAGAAAAGAAGCAAGCATTGGAGTATTGATTGGAAAGAAAATAAAATTATTAAAACATGTTGATAGTTTTGTTCCTGGAAAAGTAAGGGCAGGAGGGCAGTGTTTAAGTCCAGATAGTATTGTTAATGTTAATGGTAATAATTGTAAGTTAAAAGAAGTGAAAGTGGGGGATAGAGTTTTAGGATTTAATTTTAGATTAAATAAATGTGAAGAAACGATTTGTACTCATAGATGGACTGTTAATAAAAATAAAATATTAATAATTACTTTAAATAATAAAAAATCTATAATTGCTTCAAATGGCCATCTATTTTATGTTAGGTCTGATAATAAAGTGATTGAGAAAGTTGCTGGAGAATTATCTATTAATGATAAATTAATTGATAGAAATGGGAAAACTTTAGAGATAATAAAGATTGAATCTAGGAATATTAAAACAAAACTTATTGATATTGAAACAAAGAATCATAACTTTCTTGCTAATGGTTTAATCGTTCATAACTCTTCTCAACGTTATCATAGAATTACAGAGGGACTTGCTAAGGACTTTTATAGAAAGATTGCTGATATTGTTAAAACTGAATTTTTTGGATTAAAAGGTTTAAAAGGAATTTTAGTCGGTGGGCCTGGACCAACTAAAGAAGATTTTTTAAAAGAAGGTAATTTGACAACTGCTCTTATGGATAAGGTACTTGGTGTAAAAGATATTGGCTATGCTGATGAACATGGGTTGGAATTATTAGTTGAGGCTTCTCAGGATATTTTATCTGGCCAAGAAATTGTTCATGAGCAGAAAATGCTTGAAAGGTTTTTTAATTCTCTTGGAAAAGATAGGGATAAGACTAGTTATGGAAAAGAAGAGGTTGAAAAAGCATTAACTTATGGTGCTGTTGAAATTTTACTCTTAAGTAAGAAACTTCCAAAAGAAGAAATAAGGAGATATGAGGCGCTTGCTCAGGAAACTTCTGTAAAGGTTGAATTAATTTCAATGGATCTTGATGAAGGAGTTCAATTCTGGAATCTTAGTGGAATTGGGGCGATATTGAGATTCAAAATACATTAAACTTTTTATCTATTCTAGCAAGGAGTAACATAACCTTTAAAACAAAGGTATTTTTAGATATTTTATGACAAAAGAGATATTAATTGGCTCTGAAACTACAAAAGAGCTTGAAGAAAATAGGGAAATGGAGAATTTGAAAAAAGTAGAGGCAGCTTTGTTTATATCTGGAAGGTTTTTGAATTTGCAGGATTTAGTTATGCTGACTGATATAAATCCTCTAATGATAAGGGAGACATTGATTAGGATTATTGAGAGATATAATAGGGATGATTCTGCAATAGAAATTATTATCAAGGATGATATGTGGAAAATGGATGTTAGGCAGGAATACGTTAATATGATTAATAAACTTGCGACTGGAAGTGCTGAATTTACTAAGTCAGAACAAGAAACTCTTGCTGTAATTGCCTATAAGCAACCTGCAAAACAATCTGTGATTATTAATATAAGGGGAAATAAGGCCTATGACCATATTAAGAAATTTATTGATATTGGACTGGTTATTGCAAAAAGGCAAGGGCATACTTTGGAATTGAGTTTAAGTGAGGATTTTTTTGATTATTTTCATCTCCAAAACAAAAACGGAACAATTGTTTTGGATGACCATTCAGATTCCGAAGGTTATGAAGAATCTGAAGGTCTGCAAAAGAAAGAAAGTGGAGAAGTTGTTGAAAAATCTGAAGAAGAGGGTGAAATAAGTTCAGGAGCTGGCTAGCATGGACACATTACCTATAATTTATTTAGTTTATATGTTTATATCATTATATATGTTAAATTTTTTCTTAATAATTTATTTTAAACATAGAAAGGATTTTTTTACTTCTCCTGAAACAAATAAAAAATATAGTGTTAGTTTTGTTGTTCCTGCTTATAATGAGGGAAAAACAATTGAGGATACTGTTAAGCATATTTTTGATATTGACTATGCTTATATTAAACAGGTTATTGTTGTAAATGATTGTTCAACTGATGATACTAAGCAAATATTGAAAAAATTAAAGAAAAAATACAAGAAACTTGTTGTTATTAATAATAAGGTTAATCTTGGAAATGCAGCAAAGAGCCAAAATGTTGGTTTGAAGTATGTAAAAGGAGATTTGATTGCTATTGTTGATGGAGATTCTTTTCCTGCTCAAGATTCTTTGAAAAAAATGGTTGGTTTTTTTGATGATCCTAAGGTTGGAGCTGTTACTGTTCCTGTTCTTGCTAGAAATAAAAATAAGTTTATTGAAAAATTACAGGCTCTTGAATATGTTGCTATTTCTTTTGGAAGAAAGTTATTGGAATATGTTGATGCGATTTATGTTACTCCTGGACCTCTTGCTTTGTATAGGAAGGAGGCATTAATTGGAATTGGTGGTTTTGATGAGAGTAATCTTACCCAAGATATTGAAGCTACTTGGAGTATTACCTCTAGGGGTTGGGATAGGAAAATGGCTCTTTCTACAAATGTTACTAGTCAGGTTCCTGATAGATTTTGGGCTTGGTGGAAACAAAGAAGAAGATGGAATATTGGGGGGTTGCAGTGCATTTGGAAATATAGAAAAAGTGTTTTTCGAAAAAGTATGCTTGGATACTTCATAATACCTTTTTTTGTAATAAGTTTGTTTTTAGGTTTGATTGGTTTGATGATATTTTTTTATCTGCTTTTTACAAATATACTATCTAAGTTTCTTTTTACTAAATATTCTATAATTGCTGGAACTCCTGTTATTTCTATGCAAGATTTTTATATTACTCCTAGTTTTTTAAATTATCTGGGTGTTGTAATGT
>CAYHLB010000102.1:0-4576 GCA_964357325.1 Candidatus Woesearchaeota archaeon | reverse complement strand
TTTCGCGTTACTCATAAACCCCCTCTTAAAAGAGGGTAGATTTCTTCTCATTTAAAAAGTTTCAGTGATGGAGAACATAACTTGACATTTATAGGTCTAACAACTGATGGTAAAAATATAACTAATCAAACCTCTTTCATAATTGATACTAAAGACCCACAAATATCTACTACAAAGCCCCAGAGCAAAAAATACACCAACGGAAGCGACTTTTATATTAAGTACACTGAAGATAATTGTCACACAATAAATCTGTTAATTAATAGTCAAGATGTTTTATCTAACCCTTGTAATTCTGGCAGAAATGTTGAAAAATATTTAACACAAAACCTAAGTTCGTTTGACGGACAGGAGATTTCATACAAGTTTAAAATAACCGACATAGCCAATAACACCGATGAATCCAGGCCTGTAAAGGTTTTTGTTGATACAACAAAACCGGTTATTAAAGAAATCAATTTCAATCCAACACGACCTATAAGCACGAGTATATATCTAAATGTAAGCATAATTGAAAGTAATCTTGATAAAGTAGAATTTTTAGATAGTTCTGATAAAAATCCTAGATGGAATACATTATGTTCAAGATTAAATAAAAATAATGAATGTATATCCTCAAAGAAATTTAGAGTTGGAATTGAAAGCATAAAGATAAAGGTTACAGACAAAGCAGGCAATACCGCAATAGACGAGGTTAGTACATTAGTTTAATGTCTTAGCAATTAGCCTTTAGCTTAATTTTAACTTCTAACAAAACTTAAAAACCCTTAAATATTGCTATTTTTACCTAATGGGGAAGAGTTCTGTGATAAAAATAAAATGACATTACAAATAA
The DNA here is from genome assembly GCA_964357325.1 of Candidatus Woesearchaeota archaeon. GTDB lineage: Archaea > Nanobdellota > Nanobdellia > Pacearchaeales > GW2011-AR1 > ARS1285. Next base: position 3,741 of record CAYHLB010000102.1, on the reverse strand, counting down.
TTTACACACCTGAAGCAGATAAATTTTGTTTAGGAGAAATAGATAGAATTGGAAGAAGAACCAGGGGAGATTCTGTTTTAGATAATCTTAGAGGTAATTATTCTAGACTTAGAAAAAGAGTTTCAAATCTACCTGAAACAGTCGGAGTTGTTAGTTATAATTTGTGGTTTAAAAAAGAAGCCGAAAGAATTAGGGAAGAGGCGGATAACAAATCTACTACATATCTGCCACTAGCAATTTTAGAACAATTAGTTGAGTTATCCAAATTAGATTTAAAAAATCCTATGGATGCAAATTATTTTTATAGGGCTTTTTCAAGAATTATTGCTCATCCAGCAATATTAAATGATAAAAGTCTTGCTTATAGTGCTCCAATAATATTTGGTTCAAGCATACCTGCCTATGATGGAGTGAGGGAGAGATATACAAAACTATTATCTACCTTAAAAGATGATTCAAATCCTGAAAATACAAATGCTGGACTTATTACACCTCATCTTGAAGAATTACTCGAGGTTATGGAAAGATTTCCAAGATTATCTGATTTAGAAGAGGTTAGAAAGAAAGTGGAGGTTAAATTTAAAAGAAATAAGGTTTCTAGAGAATTTCCACTTTGTTATTTACCTGATGCTTATTTTCCTTCATTCACTACAGTAAGTTTAACCGAAGGAATTCAAACTCCTGATTTTGTTGAAGGAATGATTAGATACATTAAGCTTGGTTGTGAAGCACAAGGAAAAACAGAAATTCCTCCAGAGGTTCAAAAAGAAATTGATTCTTGGAGTTCGGATAAATTTGGGGAAACAAAATTGGTTTTTAGTCTTGATGAACTTTTAGGAAGCTTACCTGAACGTAAAACAATTATAACTGACACTTATATTGTTGATATAAATCCGCAACTAATGGAATTGGGTTTTGAAAGTATTGAAATTAATCAATAAATAGAATGATAATATCGGTAATTTAATACATTATTTACTATATTTGGAAGTATAAATAAGTTTATATCATAGCTTTTTCTTTAATTCTAATATGGCAAAAGTCTATGGAATTAGTGATTCTGAAATATCTTTTACAACTTTCTTAAACTCTCATTTGAAGGTTATAAAAATTAATTCATTTGAGGATTATCAAAATTACCACGATAATTATAGGGAAGAAAAGAAGTTAAAAGAAAATTATTATGATAATGAATATAGGAAAAATACCGATACTATTAACAGATGTAATAATCAAATAAAACAGGATGAATATGATTTAAGAGGAGTTGAATGGGATATAAGAAAGAAGAAAGCCATAGTTGGAAAATATTGGGGCAAAGTTAAGGAAGATATACAAAGTGAGATTAATCAATTAGAAAATAAAAGTAGAAAATTAAAGAATAATATCTCTGATTCTAAAACTACTATTGTTGAAGTTAAAACTGAAAATGATACTCTTGTAATTGAAAAGAAAAATTTTCTATTGAATTTTGACCGAGATATTCATAAGCTATTTGAACTAGAGAGAAATGAGGAATTTAAGAAAAAAAGACAGGGAGCTGTAGGAGAAAATAAACTAATTGGATTTATTTCAAATGGTTTTGAAAATGATAATAATTCTTATCTTATCAATGGAGTGAATTTTGATATAAGGGGTGGAGCAATAAATATTAATGATAGTACTAAATTAGAAGCTCAAATAGACCATATTTTTGTTTGTTCTAAAGGAATCTTCTTTATTGAAACTAAGCACTGGAAAATTGAATGTACTGATGATTTCAGGCATAAACTCCTTGAGCAATTAGAAAAAATAAAGAGAACTATTTCATTTATTTTTCAGGATAAAATAGATTTAGATGTTATTAAGGTATTATTGGTAGGAACAGAGAGAAAAATTAATTTAGATAACTCAGATTTTGTTTCACTGAGGATTGACGAGATTAGAGAGTTTTTGTTAAGTCAAAAAAATGTTTTAAGTAATGATGAAATTAAATTAACTATGAATGAACTTTCTAAATATCTCCCAAAAGAAAAGTTTGGAGATTTCCCTAAATTTACTTTAATGATGAATAGTTGGTTTATCAAGGTTAAAAACAAAATAACAAGACAAAAATCAAATCATATCAAGGGTTAAACATAACCCATAGAAATGTTTAAAATACCTTATTTTCTATACATTTGGAGGCGATGGTCTCACAGAAACCTTATTCTGAAATAATAATGTTACCACAAACAGAAATTGATAAATATGGAGGAAAGGCAGCAATTCTTAATCATATTAGAGATAATACTAATTTACCTATTCCGTCTTATGTTGTAATGCAGGCAGGTCAAGATGTCAGTTCTATAAATGGAGATTTCAATGCTATGCAAAAACCTGTTATAGTTAGGTCATCATCTCCTTATGAGTATGGAGATTTTGAAGGAATTTTTGAATCAGTTAGAGATGTAAAAAATAGGTCTGAATTGGAATGGGCTATAAAAGATGTTCAAAAAAGTGCAAGAAGTGAAAGAGCAAAACAATATGCAGAACAACACGGGTTTAAAATAGGTGAAGATATTCATTTAATTGTTCAAGAACAAACTCCCTCTTTAGGTGGTGGGATGTTAAGACATCCAAATAATCCTGATTTAGTTTTTATTACTTATTTCACCGGAAGAGGTAAATATCAACAGCATTATCATACTTTTCTTTTTGATGAGGTAACAGGAGATGAAAGATATTGCAGAGGATTTACATCTCACGGAATAGAAAAGGAGGATGCACAATTTTTAGTTGAACAATACAAGAAAATTGAAGCGCTTGAACAAATTGCGAGTGATTCTGTTTTATTTGTAGAGTTTGGATATAATCCATTTGCGGTTTATCAAGCAAGACCTTTTATGAAAAAACAAGTTGCAGATTTTAAATTACCTGATTTTGATTTAGATAAAGATTTAGCAACAGATTTTGTTTTTGGAATAACTCCTCCTGAAGGAATATGTTTACCCCTTATGAAAAGTGTTGGCTATGACTTTGCTTTGGCTGCTGTTAATGATGCTAATAGATTAATGAGAGATGATGAAATGTATAGGGGATTAGATGAAATTTTAAAACACGGTCTTGTTACAATAGGAATGGTTAGAGGATTTGGAGGTCAGATTGATGAGATGAAAGCAACAACCTCCAAAATGTCAGAGTTTTATGCTGATGGCGAACATTATTTTGATGGAAAACCGTATTGTCTTATGATTGGAAATGCAGAAAGAGACCCTTATGATTTAGATTTAATGGTTCCAAATATGAGGGGACTTGTTTTAGGTCAAACAGATAGATTTTTAGTACATAATTTAATGAGATTATTTAAAAGGTCTGATGTTACATTAGGAATTGGTCCAAATTTATTTCATACAAAATTTTATCAAGATAGAAATGCTAAATCTATTTCTGGAAAAGTAAGAATATATAGTAATGGAAAAGAAGGGGTTGCAATTTTAGAAGAACTACCTAAACAAGACAACTGGGAAGATTTAGAAGATATATCCGAAGATGTTAAATAGTTTTCGGCTAAAAACTATTCACTAAATGCTAAAATCACATTTACATTAGACATTAATCAAATTTAAATATATATGAAAACTGGTGATATAATGGGTTTAAGTTTAACAAAAATAATTGGTGGAACATTGGTTATAGGTGGGACAATGTTAGCAGTTAATGCATATCCTGCATTATTTAGTAGGATAAATGAGATTAGAAATGAGGTAAAGGATAATCCAA
>CAYHLB010000101.1:0-4637 GCA_964357325.1 Candidatus Woesearchaeota archaeon | reverse complement strand
TAAGAATGAAGCAAAGGCGACTTTTGAAGGAAAAACATATAATGCAGGATCTTGTCAACCAATGGAATTGCAATGCACTGATTCTGACGGAGGTAATAATAAAACTCGTGCAGGAACTGTTACAGTAGTTATCAATGCAGATGGGGGAACTCGATCTGAAAGGGATGAATGTTTTGATGATAATAAGAGACTAAGGGAATATTATTGTAGCGGAATTACAATAAACTCTACTGTAGTCACTTGTACTGATGTGTGTTCAAACGGTGTTTGTAAAACTCGGGATGTTAAATGTACAGATAGTGATGGAGGTCAGAATTTTACTTCTATAGGGACAGTAACTACGGGATTTGCTAGTGTTAGTGATTTTTGCATTAATGGAAAAATCTTACTTGAATTTGGATGTACTGCTGCTAATGGAGAAAATTTAGCTGCTTCTTCTAAAAAATTCCATAAGATTAATATGAAGAGACATAATTGTCCTAAACACTGTTATCTCGGAGCTTGTGTTGCAACATTGCCCACTGCTTAATTTTTCTTTTTTTCTTTTATTTTTTTATGAGGTCTTAACGAGAGTTCTTTTGACAAGGTTTATAAAGGTTATAACATTGTTATAACTATGGAATATAGCATAGTTAAACCTATTGTTCGAGTTGGAAATAGTGCAGGAGTAGTTTTACCTCTGGAATGGTATGGGGGAAGGGCAAGAATAGAATTAATTCAAAAACCAATTAATGTTAGGAAAGATATTTTGGATATTTTGGATGATTATATGGAAAATATTTTAGGAGTTTATTTAACTGGAAGTTATGCAAGAAAGGAGCAAACTTCAGATTCTGATGTGGATGTTCTTGTGGTTACTTCTGATATTAATCGGAAGATTAATAAGGGAAAATATGAAATTTTAATGATTTCGCTTGATGAATTGAAAAAAGCAAGAGAAATTGTTATCCCAATTATTCCAATGCTTAGTGAAGCTAAGCCTATAATTAATAAGAAATTGTTAAGTGAGCTTTTAGATTTTAAAATCAAGAAGGAAAATTTGAAATGGCATCTGGAGACAACTAAATCTTCTCTTAAAATTATTAAAACTATTCTTGATATTGAGGAGGATAAGGTTGATGGAAAGATAATTTATCCTTTGATATTGAGACTAAGGGAAGCATATATTATTGATTGTTTATTAAAAAATCAAAGATATGGGAAAAAAGATTTTTTGGAAATGCTTAAAAGAAGAGGAATCTATGAATTATATGAAGGTTATGAATTGGAAAAAAGAGGTAAAAAGGCAAAACTAGTTGATAGAAGAAAAGCAGAAATTTGCTATGAACTTGTTTTAAACTATTTAAAATATTATGGAAAGAAAGAAGATAAAAAAATCAATTGAATCTCTTGAAAAACAAAAGCAAGAGCATAGGGTTAAGATTGAAGATTATGGCGGAAAGAATTATGCACTCTTGAATTACAGAAAACAAAACAAAACAAATTTTATTTTCTGTCCCGTAAACTCTTTTAATAATACCAAGAGTTTCCGGTATTGGAAGAAGGAGATTAATTCTTTTGATAGCAAGATTGAGGAATTAAAAAGAAAATTGGAGGAAAAAAGGTGATATATGGCTGTTGATGATGTACTTAGATCTTATTCAAGAGATATAAGGGCTCAAATGGGAATGGATTTTTCAGGAGTTAGTGATAGTGTGATTTCCCAAGATTATGTTGATTTTAAGAGAGATACTCTTCCTGAATTATCCAGGTATGAGAGATGGGTTGGTGTTCTTGGCGGAATAATTAGGATGAATTTATCTGCAAAGGATCAAAAGGATATTGGGTCACGGCTTGAAAAAGCACATCTTAATGTAACTCCTTCTGAAGTTGTTGGGCTTTCAATTGTAACTTTCTTTTTGTTGATGTTTTTAGGTGGAGGAGTTTGTTTTGTATGGTGGGCTTTTTTAAATGAAGTTCCTTATTTGTTAATGTTCTTGATTTTTGTGATATCTTTTTTTGCTGCATATTATGCTTATTCAATGCCTGAGAGACTTGCTGTTAAGTGGAGATTAAAAGCTAGCAGTCAAATGGTTCCTGCAATTCTTTATACTGTAATTTATATGAAGCATACTAGCAATCTTGAAAGAGCGATTAGTTTTGTTTCAAAACATGTGGAAGCGCCCCTATCAACAGATTTTAAAAAAGTGCTGTGGGATATTGAAAATGGAAAATATTCTTCTATAAAACAAAGTTTGGATGCTTATTTGGATTTTTGGAAAGATAGCAATCCTGAATTTGTTGAAAGCTTTCATTTAATTGAAAGCAGTTTGTATGAGCCAAGTGAAGCTAGAAGAATTCAAATTTTAGAAAGAGCTTTGAAAGTTATACTCGATGAAGTTTATGAAAAGATGCTTAAATATTCTCATGGAATTAAGTCACCTCTTACAAATATCTATATGCTTGGAATTGTTCTTCCAACTTTAGGACTTGCATTACTTCCTATTGCAGCTACTTTGCTTGGAGGGGGAATAACTGCTACACATGTTTTTGTTTTGTTTGACATGGTGATTCCGTTTTTTGTTTTTTATTTAACGAGCCAGGTTATGCTTAATAGGCCAGGAGGTTATGGAGAAACAAGTTATCTTGAAAAAAATCCTCTTTATTATAAGTATGTATCAAGAACACCCTATGTTATTGCGTTTTTTGTAATGCTTCCTTTTTTAATTGCGGGTTTATTGCCCTGGATAATGCAGATAGATACACTTACTTATAATGTGGATGCAATGAAAGCTGGAATGGTTGATGAATCTGCTTTATTTAATATAAATAGTGATTATACTTATGGTGAGTTAGGATTAACTTTTTTAGGAAAAGAAGGAGATTATTTTTTTAATTTTTTACATGGAACTAAATATGAAGTTAATGGCGGCCCTTTTGGAACAGGGGCTTTATTGTTAAGTCTTTTAATCCCATTTTCTTTTGCTATGTTTTTTGCTATTTCTTATTCTTTGAAGACAAAAGAGTTGATTAAATCAAGAGAGTCTACTAAAAAATTGGAAGAAGAATTTAATTCCTCTTTGTTTACTTTGGGAAATAGAATTGGAGATGGAGTTCCTGCTGAAATTGCTTTTGCAAGAGTTGCAGAATCTATGAAAGGACAGGTTACTGCTGATTTTTTTAGAACAGTTAATTCAAATATACAGACAATGGGAATGAGTCTTGATGAAGCTATTTTTGATAATTCAAGAGGAGCTATTGTTTATTTTCCATCTAATTTAATTGCAACAAGCATGAGAATTTTGGTTGAAAGTGTAAAAAAAGGACTTAATGTTGCTGCTCAAAGTCTGATGAGCATTTCTGAATATGTTAGAAATATACAAAAGATAAATGAAAGGTTGAGGGATTTGCTTGCTGAAGTTGTTAGTGATATGCAGAGCAATATGACTTTTTTAGCTCCATTGCTTGCTGGAATAATTATAGGACTTGCTGCAATGATAACTTCTATACTTAGTCAGTTAAATAAATTTGGCAGTGGAACTGGAGATGAATTAAGTTTGGGTTTTGGCAATATTGGCAATATAATGCAGATGTTTAATTATGAGGTTATGATTCCACCTTATTTTATGCAGATTGCAATTGGAGTCTATATAATACAAATAATATTTATTTTAACAAGCACACTTGTCACAATTGACGCTGGTGAAGATAGATTGAAACAAACCCATAGAATTGCTCAGAATTTATTAAGAGGATTTATACTTTATTTTATTGTTGCGTTTATTTCAATTTTAGCTCTAGCAATACTTGCAACTGTGGCATTGAGCGGGTTGATGGGGGGGTAGGATTTTTGTAAATATTTATTAAGGTATTTTATTTGATTATATTAGTATGGAAAAAAGAGGATTTGAACTTGCAATAAACACTTTAATACTTATGATACTCGGAGTTTTACTTTTGGCTATTTTAATTGTGTTTTTTACAATGGGTTCGAGTAATTTTATGGATAGCATTAAAATGTATTTTTCTTATTCTAATGTGGATTCTGTTGTAACTTCTTGCAATTTATTTGCTGATTCAAATGTTGTTTATAGATATTGTTGTGAGCAAAATAAAGTCAAATATTATGTAAATGGGAGCAAAATGAGTGGAGATTTTACCTGCCATGGGATGTTAAATGAGAGTTTTGCTAATAACTTAAAGGAGATGAATTGTGATGGGGCTAGTTGTTAAAAAAAATAAACGAGGATTGTTAGTTATTGATTATTTAATTATTCTTTTGATATTGCTTGGATTATTGTTGTTAGTTGGAGTTGCTTATTATATACTTAGTGGAAAGATTCCAAGTCTTATTAATTCAATAAGGAATTTTTTAAGATTTGGTGGTTGAGGGTTAAATTGTTAATGTGATTGGATAATGGAGGGAGCGAGTAGTTGAAGAGCATAAAAAATTTTAGAGAGTGATAAAAATTATGAAAAGAAAAAGCAAAAAAGCAGAGGGAATGAGTTTTGAAGTGCTGATATCAATTATAATTGGTTTGTTGATTCTTTTTGGTGTATTTTATTATTTGTTTGGAAATTACATTTGGGATTATGTTAGGAATCTTCCTGGAAATAAATATAATGATAAGGATTCTCCTATAAAAAATATTTCTAAG